>NZ_JBYSWU010000005.1:0-117262 GCF_058781505.1 Paraburkholderia sp. FW306-2-2C-D06C
CCCGCAGGAAGTCCCCCGCCCCGAAGGAAGTCCCCTTGGCGGATTGTGGGATTGCCCTCTCGGGGGGCCTGTCGCGCAGCGACAGGTTTGGGGGCGCTCAACTATACCAACCGCGTCCGGATGGATCACGCTAGAGCGGCACGCCGCCACGCATCCAGGCCGGCGTAACCAGGGCCGGACGACATGGAAGCCAAACCTCCCCGCCGCACCCGCGAACGGATACTCGAACTGTCGTTGAAACTGTTCAACGAAATCGGCGAGCCGAACGTCACCACGACGACGATCGCCGAGGAAATGGAAATCAGTCCAGGCAACCTGTACTACCACTTCCGCAACAAAGACGACATCATCAACAGCATCTTCAGTCAGTTCGAGCAGGAGATCGAAAAGCGTCTGCGTTTCCCCGACGACCACCGCGCGACCATCGACGAAATGTGGTCGTACCTGCAGTACATGGTCGATTTCACCTGGCGCTATCGCTTCCTGTATCGTGATCTGAACGACCTGCTGGCGCGCAACCGCACGCTCGAAACACACTTCAAGCAGATCATCAGCCACAAGGTGCGCTTTGCGAGCCAGTTCTGCGAGCAGCTCGTGGCCGACGGCGAAATGGTCGCCACACCCGAAGAACTGCACGTGATCGCGACCAACATCGGTGTGATCGCAACTTACTGGCTGTCGTATCAGTTCGTGATGAACCCGCGCAAGTACAACGAGCAGGAAGCGATTCGCGCGGAACTGCATCAGGTGAGCGTGCAGATCGTTTCGCTGATGGCGCCTTATCTGCGCGGCCGCTCGCGGCAGATTTTCGACGACCTCGTGTCGGGCAAGCTGCCCAAGCGCGAGTTCTACGATTACCTGCCGCCCAAGGAAGGCGCCGCGCCCCGTAACGAACCGAAGGACGTTTGAGCATGAAGTCGGTGTGTGTATATTGCGGCTCCTCCGACGGAGTCAAACCGCTGTATGCCGAAGCCGCGCGCGCGTTCGGCCGGGCGCTGGTCGAAGCCGATCTCGCGCTGGTGTACGGCGGCGGCAAGGTGGGCCTGATGGGCGTGATTGCCGATACGGTGATGGCCGAAGGCGGCCGCGCGATCGGCGTGATTCCCGAGCTGCTGGTCAACAAGGAAGTCGGCCATAACGGCCTGACCGAACTGCATGTGGTGCCCGACATGCATCAGCGCAAGAAGATGATGGCCGACCTGTCCGACGCGTTCGTCGCGCTGCCGGGCGGCGCGGGCACGCTCGAAGAGCTGTTCGAGGTCTACACGTGGGCGCAGCTGGGCTATCACCAGAAGCCGGTGGCACTGCTGAATATCGACGGCTTCTACGATCCGCTGATCAATCTGCTCCAGCACACGGTGGACGAAGGCTTCATGCGGCAGACCTACTTCGACATCCTGCAAATCGATGCCGATCATGTCGCGCTGATCGGCAAGCTGCAGCGCTATCAGCCGCCGGCCCGCGACAAATGGGCCATCAAACGCGAAGCGGTTTGATGGCCACGGCCCGCGTTGCGGGCGCCGAATAGTCCGCGCGTTCTGCACGGGCTGCGTTCACACGATGAGGTTGCGATGACGAAAGCCGTTCTGATCACCGGTGGCAGCCGCGGCATTGGCCGCGCAACCGCGCGCTTGCTGGGCGCGCGCGGCTGGTCGGTCGGCGTGAACTATGCGCATAACCTCGCGGCCGCGCAGGAAACCGCCGCGGAAGTGGAGCGCGCAGGCGGCCGCGCACTGCCGATCGCCGGCGACGTCGCCGGCGAAGCCGATGTGATCGCGATGTTCGATGCCGTCGAGCGGACCTTCGGCCGGCTCGATGCGCTCGTCAACAATGCCGGCATCGTCGCGCCGTCGATGCAGCTCGCCGATATGGAGCTGGCGCGTCTGAAGCGCCTGTTCGACGTCAATGTGCTCGGCGCCTATCTGTGCGCGCGCGAAGCCGCGCGCCGGATGTCGAAAGACCGCGGCGGCGCGGGCGGCGTGATCGTGAATATCTCGTCGGCGGCGGCGCGTTTGGGCTCGCCGAACGAATACGTCGATTACGCGGGCTCGAAAGGCGCCGTCGACACGATGACGATCGGCCTCGCCAAAGAACTCGGCCCGCAGGGCGTACGCGTGAATGCCGTGCGTCCCGGCCTGATCGACACCGAAATCCACGCGAGCGGCGGCAAGCCTGATCGCGCCGCCCAACTCGGCGCGCAAACGCCGCTCGGCCGTGCCGGCAGTGCCGATGAAGTCGCCGAGACGATCGTCTGGTTGCTGAGCGATGCCGCCTCGTACGTAACGGGCGCGCTGCTCGACGTCACCGGCGGACGCTGAGCGCCCTCTTCCTCACCACGTCTCCTCTGAGCCACGGGCCCGGGCCATTTCCGCGGCCGCGCCTCCCTTCTCAAGTACGAATTCCCGTCGATCCGACGCGGAATCGGCTCCATTTGTTCGAAAACGCCCCATACCTTCACTTTTTCCGTAATCGACCGTAATAAACTGGGACTACAATCGCGGCGGAACCTATTCCGCCGCATGCGGCGCACCACAGTCAAAGCGTAAGTTCGCGGCCCACGCCGCCGCGTTCGGTGACCAGAGATTCTTCATGCACGAAAACCCATCCGCGCGCTGGCGCACGGGGCACGCCTCAGCCGCGCCGTCGGCGCCGGCAGGGGCTGCCGACACTGCGCCGGAGCGCACGCACGCTGCTTCTGCGTCCATCGCCGACAGCGACGCGGGCTCGTTGGACCGCGCCGCTGCGGCAACGGCGACTGCGACCGCCGCGCCCGCGGCCCCCGCGAGCCCCGCCGAGCGCATCTCGCGCGGCGCCCAGCGCCTGCGCGCGCTCACCGCGACCCGGCCGTTGATGTGGCTCGCCGCGCTCGCGATCCTGTGCGCATGGCTCCTGCCCGGCATCTTGGGCCATGAGCCGTGGAAACAGGACGAGACTTACACGTTCGGGATCATCCAGCACATGCTCGACACCGGCGATCTGATCGTGCCGACCAACGCGGGCCAGCCTTTCGTCGAAAAGCCGCCGATCTACGACTGGGTCGCCGCGGGACTCGCCTGGCTGTTCGGCCGCTACCTGCCGTTGCACGATGCGGCGCGCCTCGCGAGCGCGCTGTTCGCCGGATTGACCGTCTACTACACCGCGCGCGTCGCCCGCCGCGCGGTCGCCGCGTCGCGCTGGCTCGATGTGCGCGTGATCGGCACGCTCGCGTTGTTCGCGAGCACGCTCGTCGTCATCAAACACGTGCATGACATGATGACCGACGTCGCGCTGATGGCCGGCGCCGCGCTCGGGTTCTGCGGCCTGTTCGAGCTGGTGCTGCTGCATCTGCGCGATGAAGCCCGGTTGCTGCCGGTCGACGAACGCCGCCGGCGCCACGCCATGCTGAGTGCCGCAGCGATGTTCGGCGCCGGCGTCGGCGTGTCGCTGCTGGCCAAGGGCTTGTTCGTGCCGCTGGTGTTCGGCGCGACCACCTTTGCGGTGCTGGTGCTCTATCCCGCCTGCCGCAACCGCAGCTTCGCAGGCGCGCTCGGCATAGCCGCCCTCGTCTGCGCGCCGTTCGCGCTGATCTGGCCGATCTGCCTCTATCTGCGCTCCGAAGCGCTCTTCAGGATCTGGCTGTGGGACAACAACATCGGCCGCTTCTTCGGCTTTTCGGTAGCGGAACTCGGCTCTGAAAACGAGAGCCATCTGTTCGTGCTGCGCACTGTGCTGAGCGTCGGCTTTCCAGTCGTGCCGCTTGCATTGACTGCGCTTGCCGGTGGTGCGTGGCGCCGCTGGCGCGATCCGCGCGTCGCGCTGCCCGTGATCTTCGCGGGCACCGGCTTTGCGGTGCTGCAAAATTCGGCGACGATTCGTGAACTGTACATCCTGCCGTTCATCGCGCCGCTTGCGCTGCTGGCGATGCAGGGTATCGAAAAGCTTCCGCAGCGTCTGCACACAGGCTGGGACATGGTAAGCCGCGTGCTGTTCGGCAGTGTGGCGGCGCTTGCGTGGATCGTCTGGTCGATCATGAGCCGCCCTGTCGATGCCCACGGATCGCTGCACCGGCTTGGCCGCTGGTTGCCGCTCGACTGGGTGATGCCGGTCAAACCCGGCCTGATCGCGGCCGGCCTGCTGCTGACCCTCGGTTGGCTGTGGCTGCTGCCGGTGTTCAAGTACACCGGCAAATGGCGCGGCGCGCTGAGCTGGTGCGCGGGCGCGATCGTCGCATGGGGGCTGGTGAGCACGCTGCTGCTGCCGTGGCTCGACTATGGGAAGAGTTATCGTTCGGTGTTCGAAAGCCTTGGCGCCCGCATGAATATCAAATGGAACGACGGCGATTGCATGGCCAGTCACGGCCTGGGCGAATCGGAAGCGCCGATGCTGTACTACTACACCGGCATCGAGCATCTGCCGACGACGAATACCGAAACGACGGCATGCACCTGGCTGATCGAGCAGAGCCGCCGCAACGATGCCCGCACGCCGCCGGGCGATTGGCGCCTGTTCTGGTCAGGCGCGCGTCCGGGCGACAACGACGAACTGCTGCGTGTGTTCGTGCGGACGCCGGCGCCGGTCGCACGGGGCAACTCAGGCGCTTCGCCGGCGCAGCGATAAGCCATGGGCCAAATCGGCTCAGAACGAGGAACCGGGTTCTTGCAGGAAGGCGATTTCTTCGGCGGTCGAAGGCCGTGCAAGTATCGCGTTGCGATGTGGAAAACGTCCGAAGCGTTCGATGACTTGCGCGTGTCTGAGCGCGGATGAGTAGTAGGACTCGCCGCCTGGTTCGGTGGCGAGCTGCTTGAACAGACGCAGCGATTCGTGCTGGCTGGCGAGGGTTTCGTCGTGTTCGAACGGCAGATAGGCGAATGCGCGGTGATGCACGGTCGGCAGTAAGCGGTCGGCGCCGGTTGCGATCATGTGTTGCGCGGCGCGCAGCGCCTTTTGATCGGCGGCGAAAGCGCGAGGCGTGTTGCGGTGGCAGTTGCGGGAGAATTGATCGAGGATGATGATCAGCGCCACTGCACCGAGGGGAGTTTCTTTCCAGCTGTCGAGGACGTCCTGATCGCGGGCTGCGTCGATCAGTTTGCCGAAGCGTTCCAGCAGCACCGCGTCGAACGCTTTATCGCGGGAAAACCACCGCTTGTGCGCCTCGCCGAAGGTAGGCGAGTTCGGCGCGCCGAACCAGCAGTCCAATGCTGCGCGGGCTTGCGGATCGAGCGCGGCGTAGTCCGCCGCGGTTGCGTAGGTTTTCATTTGCAGGGGCCCCGGTTTTTATAACCTGAACTTCCCCACCATCAACTTCAAGCCTCGCGCCTGATCGTCCAGCGACCGGGCAGCCGCAGTAGCCTGCTCCACCAGCGCCGCATTCTGCTGCGTACCAGAATCCATCTGCGTAACCGCAAGGTTGATCTCTTCGATCCCGGCGCTCTGCTCGGCAGAAGCGGCCGAAATCTCCCCCATGATATCGGTGACGCGCTTCACGGCTTTGACGACTTCGTCCATCGTCTGCCCGGCGTCCTGGGCCAAAGTCGATCCGTTACTCACCCGCTCGACCGAGGTATTGATCAGCCCCTTGATCTCCTTGGCAGCCGCCGCGCTGCGCTGCGCCAGATTCCGCACTTCGGCGGCGACCACGGAAAACCCGCGTCCCTCTTCACCCGCCCGCGCAGCCTCGACCGCCGCGTTCAACGCCAGAATATTGGTCTGAAACGCAATCCCCTCGATCACGCCAATGATGTCGCCAATACTCCGCGCGCTATCGTTGATCTCATTCATCGTGACGACCACGCGGCTCACCACCGCGCCGCCCTTCTCCGCAATCTCGGAAGCGTTATCGGCGAGCGTGCTCGCCTGCTTCGCATTGTCGGCGTTCTGCCGCACCGTCGACGTCAACTGCTCCATGCTGCTCGCGGTCCGTTCGAGCGCCATCGCCTGTTGCTCGGTGCGCTGCGACAAGTCGAGGTTGCCCATCGAAATCTCACCCGACGCAGTCGCAATCGCATCGGCGCTCGCGGCAATATCGGAGACGGTGGTCGAGAGGCCGCTCTGCATGTCGTGCAGCGCATACAGCATGCTCGACTTGTCCTTGCGGCCCAGCACGATCTGATTTGACAGATCGCCCGCCGCGATCCGGCTGGCAATCTCCTTCGCGTATCCGGGCTCGCCGCCGAGCTGCGCGCCAAGGCGCCGCACCACCCATTCGCTGATGCCGAACGCCAGCACGATCAGCGCAATCGTCATGACCGCGATCATCACGAACGACGAGTGGTAGATAAAGCCGGACGCCTCGATGGTGGCCTTCGCCGCCGTGCCGCGCTGCGCGACGAGTTCGTCGACGAGTTTTTCGAGCTTGCCGGTTTCGACCAGCAACGACACGTCCTGCGTGCCGACCTGCCAGTTCATCTGCGACAGATCGAGCGGCTGCGCTTTCACCAGCGTCACGAAATCGCGCAGATGGGCGCTCCACGTCGCGACGGCCGCGGCGAATTTCTTCTGCTGATCGACGGCCGCGGCGTCGGAAGCTTCGACGTACTGCTGCAGCGTGCCGAGTTGCGCGGCAAGACCGCTCAGGCCCTTGTCGATGTCGGCGCCGAGTTCGTCGCGCTCTTTCGCGGTGGTCGCGGTCAGCAGCATTTTTTGCGCGCGGCTCGCGCGCAGCATGTAGCCGCGCGCCTCTTCGGCGGCGCGGCTGGCGACGTGCCCCTGCTCGTAGATCGACTGCGCGGAACCGTTCAGCCGGCTGATCTGGGCCAGCGAGAACACGCCGATCGCGAGCGTGCCGATCAGCAACACGGCAAACGCGAGGCGCAACGTCGCCTTCACCGACAGGCCCTTGAGCCGTACGGCACGCGCCCGGCCACCCTGCCCACGCGATTGCGGCTTGCCCGCCGCTTCTCCCTCCGGTACGAACCCCGCGCCCGTCTGGCCACTCAGCGAAACTGCTTTCATATTCCTCGTCCCCACGTGTCGAACTGCCGGAAAGGTCGGTTCCGGCATTGCTTCTTATCTCTCCGGGTCTACGGCATGAACGTCTGCGATCTTTAGCGCCGCTCGCCTTCATGCCAACTGCGTGTCACCCGGTCCTCGACGCGCCGCCTCGTAAGCCACGCGCCCGCGACCGTTTTATACATGGCCAAAAATACCCAGGCCGTATTTTCAGGACGACTTGCCAGCCGCGCCGACGCGTGGCAGGACAGTCGCCCACAAGCACCGCTGTGGTGCCGCTCACTCCCAATTCCGGCGAATTGACGACACCCAAAGTGTCTGATTCACGACAAAACTTGTCCTTACAATTCGCGCGAGCCACATTAAACTTGGACGAATAGCTGTTTACGCCGGACGCCGCGTCGAAATGCCGCGGCCTCAAAACCAGCAATGACGACGCACCGGCAGCCTTGATTCGCTACCCGCCATCCCTTTTCATCTCTCTCATCTAGCGCATGGAAACAAGCCTCGAAAAAAGAAGCGCCCTCGCCGGCGCGTCAGCCGGCGCCGCCAGTTCCGGCCACACCGCCGCCGCGCAGCCAGCCGCCAAGGTCCAGCGCACGGTCTATTCCGTGCTCGGTGCGATCAGCTTTTCGCACCTGCTCAACGACATGATCCAGTCGCTGATTCTGGCCATCTACCCGATGCTGAAAGACAACTTTGCTTTGTCCTTCGGCCAGATCGGCCTGATTACGCTGACTTACCAGATCACCGCGTCTTTGCTGCAACCGCTCGTCGGCATCTATACCGACAAGCATCCGAAGCCGTATTCGCTGCCGGTCGGCATGGGTTTCACGCTCGCCGGCCTGCTGCTGATGTCGGTCGCGCCGAACTTCGGCGTGCTGCTGGTCGCGGCGGCGCTGGTGGGCTGCGGCTCGTCGGTGTTCCATCCGGAGTCGTCGCGGGTGGCGCGGATGGCCTCGGGCGGCCGTCACGGTCTCGCGCAATCCCTGTTCCAGGTGGGCGGCAATGCGGGCTCGTCGCTCGGGCCGCTACTCGCCGCATTGATCGTGATTCCGCACGGCCAGCGCAGCATTGCGTGGTTTTCGGTGGCGGCGCTGGTCGCGATCGTCGTGCTCACGCAGATCGGCCGTTGGTACAAGCAGCATCCGTCGGTCAGGAAGGCGCGCAGCCAGGCCGGCCACGCGACGCTGTCGCGCAACAAGGTCATGTTCGCGATGGGCATTCTGATCCTGCTGGTGTTCTCGAAGTACTTCTACCTCGCCAGCATTAACAGCTACTTCACCTTCTATCTGATCGACAGGTTCCATCTGCCGGTGCAGGCCGCGCAGGTCCATCTGTTCGTATTCCTCGCGGCGGTGGCGGCGGGCACGGTGATCGGCGGTCCGGTCGGCGACAAGATCGGCCGCAAGTATGTGATCTGGGTGTCGATTCTCGGCATCGCGCCGTTCACGCTGCTGCTGCCGTACGCCAACCTGTTCTGGACCGGCGTGCTGACCGTGATCATCGGCGTGGTGCTGGCCTCGGCGTTCTCGGCAATTCTGGTCTACGCGCAGGAACTGATCCCCGGCAAGGTGGGGATGGTGGCGGGCCTGTTCTTCGGTTTCGCGTTCGGCCTGGGCGGAATCGGCGCAGCCGTGCTCGGCCAGTTGGCCGACGTCACCAGCATCGCTTATGTGTACAAGGTCTGTTCGTTCCTGCCGCTGATCGGCGTGTTGACGGTGTTTCTGCCGGATCTCGAAGGCAAGCGCGCGAAAGCATGACGGCCGCTTCATCTGCGCCGCATCACCCGGGCGTATGACCCGCCCGCCGCTCTCCGCTGTCCGCTCTCGCAGCGGAAGGATCGCCGCCGATGCCAAGCTACCGCGACTTCCAGCGCCGTACGATCGAGAACCCCGAAGACTTCTGGCGCGACCAGGCGCAGCGGATTCATTGGGAGACGCGCGCGCCGGCATCGTGCCGCGTGATGCCGCATGATGGCGCGAAAGGCGCACGCCGACGCTCAATCCGCGCGACGCGCCTCCAGAAAGCGCCGCAGGATCGCATTCGAATACGTCCCGGCGATCTCCGTCAGAAACGACACGAACGACTGCGGCGCATGATCGTCCGCGGTATCGGAAATGGTCCGCACGATCGCGCACGGCACGCCGTATTCGTGGCAGACCTGCGCGATCGCCGCGCCTTCCATCTCAACGGCCAGCGCATCGGGCAACGCATCGCGCAAGGCCTTGAGGGCCACCGCGCTGGCGACGAACTGATCGCCGCTGATGATCAGCCCGCGATGCACCCGCGGTTCGCGCGTGCCAAAGCGCGCCGCCGACGCCGCGCCTTCTTCGGCGACAAAGCGCTCGCACGCGGCAGCGAGTTGCGCGGCGAGCGCCGCATCGGCGGCAAAACGGGACATGCCGAGCAGAGGCACTTCAAAGCGCGGAAACAGCGGTGTTGCGTCGAGATCGTGCTGCAGCAGCGCATTCGCGACGACGATATCGCCGATCCGCACTTCGGTCCCTACGCCGCCTGCGACGCCCGTGAACACGACCGCCTCGACATCGAACTCATGTATCAGCGCGCTGACGGTTGCCGCCGCCGCAACCTTGCCGACCCGCGCGAGCGTCACGACGCACGGCGCGCCGTGCACGGTGCCGAGGTGATAGTCGCGCTGGCCGTGCGTGATGGTGCGCACCCCGGATTCGCCGCGCATCGCTTCGATCAGATCGCCCAACTCCTGCGGCAGAGCCGCGAGAATGCCGAGCGGACGGTGCGTAACAGGAGCGCCGCTATGGGCGGTATTGACGTCGGTATTGACGTCGGTATTCACACCAGCTGAACTCATTCCACCGCCTGCAGTTTGGCGACCGCGAGCGCCAGCCACTTCTCGCCGTGCCGCTTGAATTTGACTTGCGCCTTGGCGTCGGTGCCGCCGCCTTCGAGCGCGGTGATCGTGCCTTCGCCGAACTTCGTGTGAAACACCTGCTGGCCGACGCGGAAACCGGTTTCCGCGGCGCGCTGTTCGTTGGCAAAGGCCGGCAGCGGCGCCGAGGTCGACGTCGACGACCCGCCCGTATAGCCCTGCTGACGATCCGGCCGCGCGAACCAGTCGCGCCCATAACCGGCGTTATCCGACCGGCCGCCCCAACGCGCGCCCGCCTCGACCTTCGGCGTGAGCCACTTGAGGGTTTCCTGCGGCAGTTCGTCGAAGAAGCGCGAGCGGATGTTGTAGCGCGTCTGGCCGTGCAGCATCCGGCTCTGCGCGAACGACAGATACAAACGCTCCTTGGCCCGCGTGATCGCCACGTACATCAGACGGCGCTCTTCCTCCAGACCGTCCGATTCCATCGCGCTGTTCTCGTGCGGGAACAGCCCCTCTTCGAGACCGGTGATGAACACCGCGGTGAATTCCAGGCCCTTGGCCGCGTGCACCGTCATCAGCTGCACGGCTTCCTGACCGGCTTGCGCCTGGTTGTCGCCCGCTTCGAGCGAGGCGTGCGACAAAAATCCGGCGAGCGGCGTCATCGTGTCCGGGTTTTGCGCCGGATCGGCCATGCCGGGCGCATCCAGCACGACGGTATTCGGATCGTCGGTGGCGACCGCCAGTTCCGGCGCCGCGGTGGCGCCCGGGCGCAACGGGATCGAACGCGCCGGCGTATCGATGCCGTAGCCTTCTTCGCTGACGAACGCAGCGGCCGCGTTGACCAGTTCCTGCAAGTTCTCCAGCCGGTCCTGGCCTTCGCGCTCGTTCTGATAGAACTCCGCGAGCCCGCTCGTGCGGACCACGTATTCGACCGTTTCCGGCAGGCTCATCTGCTGCGTTTCCGCGCGCATCTTGCCGATCAGGTTCGCGAAACCGGCGAGGCTCGAACCCGCCTTGCCCGCGACATACGGGATCGCCGCGGCCATCGAGCAGTTGTAGGGACGCGCCGCGTCCGCGAGTTGCTCGATCGACCGCGCGCCAATGCCGCGCGTGGGGAAATTGACGACGCGCGCGAACGCGGTGTCGTCGTTCGGATTGTCGATCAGGCGCAGATACGCGAGCGCGTGCTTGACTTCCTGACGCTCGAAAAAGCGCAGACCGCCGTACACGCGATACGCGATGCCCGCATTCACCAGCGTGTGTTCGATCGTGCGCGACTGCGCGTTGCTGCGGTACAGAATCGCGATTTCGCTGCGCGACGTGCCCGTGCTGATCAGCGCCTTGATTTCCTCGACGATCCAGCCGGCTTCCTGCGAATCGGTGGCGGATTCATAGACGCGCACCGGTTCGCCGTGACCGGCATCGGTACGCAGATTCTTGCCCAGACGGCGCGAGTTGTTGGCGATCAGCTGATTGGCCGCATCGAGAATATGGCCATGCGAGCGGTAGTTCTGCTCGAGCTTGATCAGATGCCGGACCTTGAACTCGTGTTCGAAGTCGCGCATGTTGCCGACGTTCGCGCCGCGGAATGCGTAGATCGACTGATCGTCGTCGCCGACCGCGAAGATCGAATTCGTCTGCCCCGCAAGCAGCTTGAGCCACGCGTATTGCAGCTTGTTGGTGTCCTGGAACTCGTCGACCAGAATGTGGCGGAAGCGCGCCTGATAGTGGGCGCGCAGCGGCGGGTTGTGCGCGAGCAGCTCATAGCAGCGCAGCAGCAGCTCCGGAAAATCGACGACGCCTTCGCGCTGGCATTGCTGGTCGTAGGCTTCGTAGAGTTCGACGAATTTGCGGTTGAAGTTGTCGGTGGCGTCGACGTCTTTCGGACGCAGGCCTTGTTCCTTGGCGTTGTTGATGAAGTACTGGAGATTTTTCGCCGGGTACTTTTCATCGTCGATGTTGAGGCCTTTCATCAAACGCTTGATCGCGGAGAGCTGGTCCGCGGTATCGAGAATCTGGAAGGTGGCCGGCAAGCCGGCGTCGCGATGATGTGCGCGCAGCATGCGGTTGCACAGACCGTGGAAGGTGCCGATCCACATGCCTCGTGTGTCGATCGGCAGGAGCGCCGAGAGGCGCGACATCATTTCGCGGGCGGCTTTGTTCGTGAAAGTCACCGCCAGGATGGTCGCGGGCGATGCCAGCCCATGCTGGATGAGCCACGCGATGCGCGTGATCAGGACACGGGTTTTGCCGCTGCCCGCGCCGGCGAGGATGAGCGCCGGCTCGTTTGGGAGCGTGACCGCGGCGTGTTGTTCGGGGTTTAGATTGGCTAGCAGATCGGGCATTTTTCTGGAGGGACGGCAAGTGCGTTCGACATTATATGCCCCTGGGCGGCTGGGGTTTTTTTGGTTCTTCTGCCGGTTCTTCCGCCTTGCGCGGCGGCATGGCGGTTCGCTCGCGAAGCCGGGTTTTTTGCTCATTTTCCTTGCGCGGCGGCCTTCTTCCCGTGCGCCGCAGGCAAAACCGCATTGCCGCCGCCCAACGCAAAAAATCCAGCCAAAACCCGGCGCCGCGGTCGCCTGCCTACCCCGCCGCTTATAATCGAGCATTCTTTGCATCTTTCAGCAGATCGACAAATGAGCGAGACCCCGAGCGACACCACCTCCATGCTTGCCAAAAGCTTCGAGCCCCACACCATCGAAGCCCACTGGGGCCCCGAATGGGAAAAGCGCGCCTACGCGGCGCCCTCCTTCAACGAGAACAAGAAAAACTTCTCGATTCAACTACCGCCGCCGAACGTCACGGGCACCCTTCACATGGGCCATGCGTTCAATCAGACGATCATGGACGGCCTCACCCGCTATCACCGCATGCTCGGCGAAAACACCCTGTGGGTGCCGGGCACGGACCACGCGGGCATCGCCACGCAAATCGTGGTCGAGCGCCAACTTGACGCCCTGGGCATTTCGCGCCACGACCTCGGCCGCGAAAAATTCACCGAACGCGTCTGGGACTGGAAGCAGCAATCCGGCTCGACCATCACGAATCAGGTGCGCCGCCTCGGTGCGTCGATCGACTGGTCGCGCGAATACTTCACGATGGACGACAAAATGTCGGCCGCCGTGCGCGACGTCTTCGTACGGCTGTATGAGCAGGGTCTGATCTATCGCGGCAAACGCCTCGTGAACTGGGACCCGGTGCTGCTCACCGCCGTCTCGGACCTCGAAGTGGTCAGCGAAGAAGAAAACGGCCACCTCTGGCATATCCACTACCCGCTCGCGGACGGCTCCGGCCATCTGACGGTCGCCACCACGCGGCCGGAAACCATGCTCGGCGACACCGCCGCCATGGTCCATCCGGAAGACGAACGCTACGCGCACCTGATCGGCAAAACGATCAGGCTGCCGCTCACCGGCCGCGAAATCCCGATCATCGCCGACGACTACGTCGACCGCGAATTCGGCACCGGCGTCGTGAAAGTCACGCCCGCGCACGACTTCAACGACTATCAGGTCGGCCTGCGCCACAAGCTGCCGCAAATCGAAATCCTCACGCTCGACGCGAAGATCAACGACAACGCGCCGGAAAAATACCGCGGTCTGGACCGTTTCGAAGCGCGCAAGCAAGTCGTGGCCGACCTCGAAGCGCTCGGCCTGCTCGAGTCGGTCAAGCCGCACAAGCTGATGGTGCCGCGCGGCGACCGCACCAGCGTCGTGATCGAGCCGATGCTCACGGACCAATGGTTCGTCGCGATGAGCAAGCCGGCGCCGGAACGCACCTTCAATCCGGGCAAGTCGATCGCGGAAACGGCATTGGACGTGGTCCGCAGCGGCGAAATCAAATTCGTGCCGGAAAACTGGACCACGACCTACTATCAATGGCTCGAAAACATCCAGGACTGGTGCATCTCGCGCCAGCTCTGGTGGGGCCATCAGATCCCGGCGTGGTACGGCGAAAACGGTGAAATCTTCGTTGCCAAAACGGCAGAGGAAGTCCGCGCCAAGGCCGCCGCGGCCGGCTACACGGGCGCCTTGAAGCGCGACGAAGACGTGCTCGACACGTGGTTCTCCTCGGCGCTGGTGCCGTTCTCGTCGCTCGGCTGGCCGAACGAGACGAAGGAGCTGAAGCACTTCCTGCCGTCGTCGGTGCTGGTCACGGGCTTCGACATCATCTTTTTCTGGGTCGCGCGCATGGTCATGATGACCACGCACTTCACCGGCAAGGTGCCGTTCGACACGGTCTACGTGCACGGCCTCGTGCGCGACGCCGAAGGCCAGAAGATGTCGAAGAGCAAGGGCAATACGCTCGACCCGATCGATATCGTCGACGGCATCGATCTCGACTCGCTGGTCGCCAAGCGCACCACCGGTCTGATGAATCCGAAGCAGGCCGCGTCGATCGAAAAGAAAACCCGCAAGGAATTCCCGGACGGCATTCCGGCCTTCGGCACCGACGCGCTGCGCTTCACGATGGCGTCGATGGCCACGCTCGGCCGCAACGTCAACTTCGATCTGGCGCGCTGCGAAGGCTATCGCAACTTTTGCAACAAGCTGTGGAATGCCACGCGCTTCGTGCTGATGAACTGCGAAGGCCACGACTGCGGTTTCGGCAAGCCGGAGCAATGCGGCGAATGCGGCCCGGACGGCCACCTGAATTTCTCGTCGGCCGACCGCTGGATCGTCTCGCACCTGCAACGCGTGGAAGCGGAAGTCGCCAAGGGTTTCGCCGACTATCGCTTCGACAATGTGGCCAACGCCCTATACAAGTTCGTGTGGGACGAATACTGTGACTGGTACCTCGAACTCGCCAAGGTGCAGATCCAGACGGGTCAGCCGAACCAGCAGCGCGCCACGCGCCGCACGCTGCTGCGCGTGCTCGAAGCCGTATTGCGCCTCGCGCATCCGGTGATTCCGTTCATCACCGAGGCGTTGTGGCAAAAAGTAGCGCCGCTGGCCGATCGTTATCCGCAGGGCAAGGCGGAGGGCGAAGCGTCCATCATGGTTCAGCCCTACCCCGTTGCGGAGCCGTCGAAGCTCGACGAGAACGCGGAGCAATGGGTGGCGGACCTGAAGGCAGTCATCGATGCGTGCCGGAATCTGCGCGGCGAGATGAATCTGTCGCCGGCGACCAAGGTGCCGCTGCTCGCGACCGGCAACGCCGAGCGCTTGCGCACCTTCGCGCCGTACGCTCAGGCGCTGGCCCGTTTGTCGGAAGTGCAGATCATTGCCGACGAGGCGACGCTGGATGCGCAGGCGGATGGCGCGCCAATTGCTATCGTAGGGAGCGACAAGCTGGTGTTGAAGGTGGAGATCGACGTGGCCGTCGAGCGCGAGCGTCTGTCGAAGGAGATCGCGCGGCTTGCCACGGAAGTCACCAAATGCAATGCCAAATTGCAAAATGAAAGCTTTGTAGCAAAGGCGCCGCCCGCAGTCGTTGAGCAGGAGCAGAAAAGGCTGGCAGAATATGCAACCACTATCGGCAAGCTGAAAGCTCAACTGGCGCGCCTGCCGGCTTGATCGAAGGCTTCGTGTCCGCCCCTCGCGGGTGGGCGCGAACCCGAAGCTAAACCAGAGGACTCAGGGTACTCACATGCTAAAAGTTACAAAGGCGGTATTTCCGGTAGCAGGTCTCGGCACCCGGTTTCTCCCTGCCACGAAGGCAAGCCCGAAGGAGATGCTGCCGATCGTCGACAAGCCGCTGATCCAGTATGCAGTGGAAGAGGCGATGGCAGCCGGCATTACCGAAATGATCTTCGTCACGGGCCGCAGCAAGCGCGCGATCGAAGACCACTTCGATAAGTCATACGAAATCGAGGCGGAACTGGAAGCGCGCGGCAAGGACAAGCTGCTGGAACTGGTGCGCAGCATCAAGCCGAGCCATGTGGATTGCTTCTACGTGCGCCAGCCGGAAGCGCTCGGCCTCGGCCATGCGGTGATGTGCGCCGAAAAACTGGTGGGCGACAACCCGTTCGCCGTGATCCTCGCGGACGACCTGCTGTACGGCACGCCGCCCGTGATGACGCAGATGATCGAGGTGTTCGACCACTATCACAGCTCGGTGATCGGTGTCGAAGAGATCCCGGCCGCGGAAACGAAGTCGTACGGCATCGTCGACGGCAAGGAGTGGGAAGACTCGATCATCAAGATGTCAGGCATCGTCGAAAAGCCGGAGCCGGAGGTGGCGCCGTCGAATCTCGGCGTGGTGGGCCGCTATGTGCTGAAGCCGCGGATCTTCGAACATCTGCGCGCGTTGAAGCCGGGCGCGGGCGGCGAATTGCAGCTGACGGACGCGATCCAGTCGCTGCTCGCCGACGAACAGGTGCTCGCGTACAAGTACCACGGCACGCGTTTCGACTGCGGCAGCAAGCTCGGTTACCTGAAGGCGACGGTGGAATTCGCGCTGCGCCACCCGGAAGTGGCAGCGGATTTCGAAGAGTATCTGCGTACGCGTTCGCCGGTGCTGGAAGGCTGAACGGCGACTCGCCGGGATGCGTGTCTGACCCCGGCACGAAGTAAAAAAGGCGCTGTGCCTCGCATTCGCGGGCACAGCGCCTTTTGATTTGGGCGCCAGACGGTTTGGGTTTTGCGCAACTCAGTGCTGTTGAGTCAGCGGCCGCATTAACGCCGGCGCATCAAGAACGTAAAAATCTTGTCTTGCGCCGAGCTTTCGACGATTTCATTGCCGGTTTGCTTCGCGAACGCGGCGAAATCGCGTTGCGAGCCTGGATCGGTGGCCAGCACCTTGAGAATCTGGCCGCTTTCCATGTCGGCGAGCGCCTTCTTGGCGCGCAAAATGGGCAGCGGGCACATCAGCCCGCGCGCATCGACTTCCTTGTGAATCTGAATTTGCATCGACGATGACCCTCGGGATGAGGCGTCGCGCACGACGCCGGACAGAGGGTCAAATTCTACCGCAGGGATTGGTTGGCCGCTGGGCGTGACAGCAGGATGACGGTTTTCGTTTTTGTGGTGCCGCGGTGGTGCCACGCGGCAAACATCACAGCACCACCGCCTCACCGCTTTGCAGCGACGCCCGCAGCGCCATCCCGATCCGCGTAGCCTCGAGCGCATCGGCGAGCGTCGCGCCGCTCTGTCCTCCGCCCTGCACCGCCGCGACGAACGCACGCGCCTCATGCAGAAACGCATCCTCGAATCGATCGAAGAAACTCGGCGTGCACTCGTTGCGAATCCCGCTCGCGTCATAAATCTCGATGCGATTTGCACGCGGGTTGTGCCCGATCGCCAACGCACCGGCCGTGCCGATCACTTCGCTATGCGTATCGTTGCCGTGCGCTTGCGTGCGCGACGCGTAGAACATCGCGAGCTTGCCGTCCTCGAACTCGCAGATCGCCACGCCGTTATCCACGTCGCCGAATTCGCGCAAGCCTTCGTGCAACGCGACCGTGCCCGTCGCGAACACGCGTTTGGCGCGCGGTTTGCCGAGCAGCCAGCGGGCCACGTCGATATCGTGCACGGTGCAGTCGAGAAAGATGCCGCCGGAGGTCGCCGCGAAACGCACGAAGAAACCATCGGTGTCGTTCTTGTCGGTGGTCTGCGAGCGGACCAGGAAAGGCCGGCCAATCGCCCCCGCCTCGATCTTGTCGAACGCGTCCCTGTAGCTCGGATCGAAACGGCGCATGAAGCCGATGGTCGCCTGCAGATGCGGATAGCGCGCGGCTTCGGCCAGCACGCATTCGCACTCGGCAAGATCCAGCGACAACGGTTTCTCGCAGAACACGTGTTTGCCGGCGCGCAGCGCATCGACGATCTGTTGCGCGTGCAACGACGAAGGCGTGACGAGCCACACCGCATCCACCTCGCGATCGGCGAGCAGGTCCGCGTAATCGGCGTAGAGACGCGGCTCGGGCAACGTTTCGCGCGCCCAGGCCCGTTCCTCTTCAACCGGACTGCACGCGGCCACGAGCGCCGCGCCCGGTACGCGATACGCCAGATTCTCCGCGTGGCGCTTGCCCAGACGCCCCAAACCGACCACGCCCAACCGAAGCCGTCCGCTAGCCGCCGTCATCACGACACCTCGCCGAGTTTCACCGCACGTCCTTCGCGCCACGAGCGCGTGGCGGCGTCGGCAAGTTCGAGCGCTTTCAGGCCGTCGGCGACGGTCGTGCGAACCGGCTTGCCGTGCGTAATCGCATCGAAGAAATGGGCGATTTCCAGTGCATACGCCGCGCGATAGCGTTCGAGGAAAAATGCTTCGGGCACGTCGCTCGACACCTCGGTTTTCGAATACGCGACGACTTCGGTGGGCCGCACATTGCCTGCCTGCAACATGCCCGCGCTGCCGAGCACTTCGAAGCGCTGATCGTAACCATACGCCGCGCGGCGCGCCGTATTGATCTGGCACAGGCGGCCACGCTTCGTGCGGATCGTCACCGCGGTCGAATCGATATCGCCCGCCCCGGCAATCGCCGGGTCGCTCAAACAACTGCCGGTGGCGTGCAGCGTGTCGGCTTCGTCGTCGAGAATCCAGCGGAAGATGTCGAAGTCGTGAATCAGCATGTCCTTGAAGATGCCGCCCGAATGCCTGATGTATTCGACCGGCGGCGCGCCCGGATCGCGGCTCGTCACCACCAGCATTTCCGGCGTGCCGATCTCGCCTGCGTCGACGCGCGCTTTCAATGCGGAGAACGTCGGATCGAAACGGCGCTGGAAACCGATCATGCACGCCACGCCCGCGCGCTCGACTGCTTCGGCGCACGCACGCGCGCGCTCCAACGTCAGGTCCACCGGTTTCTCGCAGAACACATGCTTCTTCTGCGCGGCGGATTGCATGATCAGATCCGCGTGCGTGTCCGTGCTCGAACAGATCACCGTTGCACCGATCGACGCATCGCCCATCGCGCCGTCGATATCCGCAACCTGCGCGCCATGTTCGGCGGCGAGCGCCGCAGCCGCCTCCCGATTCACGTCGACCACATACTTGAGCCGCACGCCCGGTTGCCGCGCAAGATTCGCCGCGTGAATCCTGCCGATGCGCCCCGCGCCGAACACCGCCACATCGATCGTCTTGCCGCCTGCCGTTTCAGTCATCGTATCCTCCAGTGTCTTTGGATTCTTCTACGTTCAATTCGAGCTTGTACGCGAGCGCAATGAACAACGCCTGGCACAAACAGATCGTGCTGGTCAGCGAGCGGAACGCAAACGCGCTGCCCTCTTTCACATACAGTTGGGTGGTTGCATAGCGCGCGAGCGGCGACAGCTGGCTATCGGTAATCACCAGCGTCTTCGCCTGATGATGGTGCGCCACGCGCAAGCAGTACTGTGTTTCCTTGCCATAAGGCGCGAAGCTGATCGCGATCACCACGTCGCCCTTCTTGACGCTGCGGATCTGCTCGCGATACATGCCGCCGAAACCCGACACCAGATGCACGCGCTTGGGCGTGTGCTGCAACGCGTAGACGATGTAGCTCGCCACCGGAAAAGAGCGCCGCACGCCGATCACGTAGATGTTCTCGGCCTGTTGCAGCATCTTCACCGCGGCGTCGAACTGCGTGTCGTCGAGACCGGCCTCGAGTTCTTCGAGACCGCCACGCGAAGCCGCGATGAATTCGCGCGCCACCGAGCCGCCGGACAACGCGCCGGGCTTCTCGTCGATCAGCTTGCGAATTCTCTGCTGATAACTCGGCGACGACGTGCCCTGCCCCGTATACGCCTGACGAAACACCGCCTGCAAATCGGAGAACCCGGAGAAACCGAAGCGTTGCGCGAAGCGCACCACCGCCGAAGGATGCACGCCGCAGCTCGCGGCGATATCGCTGGTGCGATCCACCATCACGCTCGCGCGATGCTGCTCGATATACGTTGCGACGCTCTTCAACTGACGCGGCAACGCTTGGTAGTTTTCCGCGATGCGCTGCATCAATTCCTCGACGCTCGGCAATTCTTCGGTGCTCTCTTGCGCCATGGCTCTCTCTTCGTGGCTCTATTGCGGTGCCGCAGAGCCGTTGCAGGCCCGCCGCACGGCGTGTTGACGCTGCCGATTATAGGCAGGCGCCGCATCAAATGGAATGTATTTTCCATTTTTATTTGTCATGAAATTTTCATTGCAACACCTCGAAAGATGACCTAATCTTGGTCGTGAGCGATGGTGCTTCGGCGAACATGTGCCGGTACATGTGCAGATGGAAAGCCCGCCAGACGCTCCTTCAATAACGACAGACCGAGAAAGGTGGAGACAATGAGACTTTGCAATGGCAAGGCTACGCTCAGGATTCTGGTAACGGCATTGACGTTGGCGGCGGGATTCGGTGCGGCGTCGGCCGCCCGCGCGGCTGACGGCCACTTCGTGCTGGTCAGCCACGCGCCGGATTCGGATTCGTGGTGGAACACCATCAAGAACGCCATCAAACAGGCCGACGAAGACTTCAACGTCGAGACCGACTACCGCAATCCGCCGAACGGCGACATCGCCGACATGGCGCGCCTCGTCGAACAGGCCGCCGCGCGCAACTACGACGGCGTGGTCGTCTCGATCGCCGACTACGACGTGCTCAAGAGCTCGATCGCCAAGGTCACTCAGAAACACATCCCGGTCGTCACGATCAACTCCGGCACGGAAGAGCAAAGCGCGCAGCTCGGCGCGATCATGCACGTCGGCCAGCCTGAATACGCCGCGGGCAAAGCCGCCGGCGAAAAGGCGAAGGCCGCGGGCATCAAGTCGTTCCTGTGCGTCAACCATTACGCGACCAACCCGGCTTCGTTCGAACGCTGCCGCGGCTTTGCCGAAGCGATCGGCGTCGACTTCAAGGCCTCCACGCTTGACGCCGGCCAGGATCCGACCGGCGTGCAATCCAAGGTGAGCGCGTACCTGCGCAATCACCCGAACACCCAGGCGGTACTCACCCTCGGCCCGCTGTCGGCGGCACCGACGATCAAGGCGCTGCAGCAGATGGGCCTCGCCGGCAAGGTCTGGTTCGCGACTTTCGACTTCGACAATGACATCGCCAAGGGCATCCAGGACGGCACGATCCAGTTCGCAATCGACCAGCAACCCTACCTGCAAGGCTATATCCCGGTCGCCGTGCTCGCCGTCGTGAAGAAGGAACACACCACGGATCCAGCGAAGATCCGCCAGATCCTGCAGGCGAATCCGAAGTTCCAGCAACGTCTTGCCACTTACGGCCTGGCGCCCGCTTATGGGCCGCGCAATATCGGCTCCGGCCCGGGCTTCATCACCAAGGCCAACATCGACAAGGTCGTGAAATACGCCGGGCAGTACCGCTGACGTATTGCGCAGGGAGGACGGACACGGGAGAACCGTTCCGGCAAGTATGAAGAAAGTGGATGCGGCCGGCCGCGCCGCTCCACGCCTGCATTCGCCATGTTTTACGTGCTTTTATAGGCATCAAGCGCCACGGTCCGTCATAGACAGCCACTCACCGGCGCATCAAGGAGAGCTTCAATGGGCGTAGCCAACCCCTTCCACATCCATTCGCGCAAGCAGCCCCCTTCCGAAACAGCTTCGACGTCGAGCGGTGCAGCCGCGGCGCCCGACGAGCGTGTCCGTGAGGAATCCTGGTTCAGGCATCTGCTGAACCGCCCGGAATTCGCAGCGCTCGCGGGGACGGTGATGGTGTTCCTCGTGTTCGGGTTTGCGGCCGGCAACTCCGGCATGTTCAACCTCGACGGCGTGATGAACTGGTCACAGGTGGCCGCGTATCTCGGCCTGATTTCGGTGGGCGCGTGCCTGCTGATGATCGCCGGCGAATTCGATCTGTCGATCGGCTCGATGATCGGCTTTGCGGGCATGATGGTTGCGCTGCCCACGATGTACTTCCATTGGCCGATCGCGTTGTCGATCGTCTTTGCGTTCGCAGGTTCGATGCTGCTCGGCGCGCTCAACGGCTACCTCGTAATGCGCACGCGGCTGCCGTCGTTCATCGTCACGCTGGCGTTTCTGTTCATTTTGCGCGGGCTCACGCTGGCGCTCTCGGTGATGTTCGCCGACCGCACGATCATCTCCGGCGTGGGCGACGTTGCCGCTCACGACTGGTTCGCTCATACGCTCTTCCAGGGCGTCGCGTTCAAGGGCCTGTTCGTCTGGCTCGGCCACATCGGTATCGTCAAGCTGCTCGACAACGGCAACCCGCTCGTGCCGGGCATTCCGAAAGTCCTGCTCTGGTGGTTCGCGCTGGCCGCGGTCTGCGCGTTCACGCTCGCCAAAACCCGCTTCGGCAACTGGATTTTCGCGGTCGGCGGCGACGCCAATGCGGCGAAGAACGTCGGCGTGCCGGTGCGGCGCGTGAAGATCTCGCTGTTCGTGCTGACCGCGTTCTGCGCGTGCCTGTTCGCCGTGCTGCAAGTGTGCGATATCGGCTCGGCCGCGGCCGACCGGGGGCTGCAAGCCGAATTCGAGGCCATCATTGCGGCGGTGATCGGCGGCACGCTGCTGACCGGCGGCTACGGCTCGGTGATCGGCGCCTGCTTCGGCGCGCTGATCTTCGGCGTCGTACAGATCGGCATTACCTACACGAACGTCGACTCCGACTGGTTCCGCGTGTTCCTCGGCGTGATGCTCCTGATCGCCGTGCTGTTCAATCACTATGTGCGCCGCCGCGTCGCGCAATCGTAACGAGGAGACGAACATGTCCGATACGAATACCGTGAGCACGGCGAGCACCGTGAACACCGCTAGCGCGCCGCAGGAGGACGTGATCCTCGCGCTCGAAAACGTCAGCAAGTACTTCGGCAAGGTGATCGCCCTGAGCGGCGTGACCTTGCGCCTGAAACGCGGCGAAGTGCATTGCCTGCTCGGCGACAACGGCGCAGGTAAATCGACGCTGATCAAGACGCTCGCCGGCGTGCATCAGCCCTCTTCCGGTCAATATCTGGTCGACGGCAAGCCCGTGTCGTTCGAGTCGCCGAAAGACGCGCTCGATCTCGGCATCGCCACCGTCTACCAGGATCTTGCGCTGGTGCCGTTGCTATCCGTGGCGCGCAATTTCTTCATGGGACGCGAGCCGCAGAAAAAGCTGTTCGGTTTCCTGAGCGTGATGGACCTCGAAACCAGCGCCACCACCGCACGCGACAAGCTCGCCGAAATGGGCATCAACGTGCGCGACCCGCATCAGCCGATCGGCACGATGTCCGGCGGCGAGAAACAATGTCTCGCGATCGCGCGGGCGATTCACTTCGGCGCGCGCGTGCTGATTCTCGACGAGCCGACCGCCGCGCTCGGCGTCAAGCAGAGCTTCAACGTGCTGAAGCTGATCCATACGGCGCGTGCGAAAGGCATCTCGGTGATTTTCATCACGCACAACGTGCACCACGCGTATCCGATCGGCGATTCGTTCACGCTGCTCAATCGCGGCAAATCGCTCGGCACCTTCACGAAGGACACCATCAGCAAGGACGAAGTGCTCGACATGATGGCCGGCGGCGCCGAGATGCAGAAGATGATCGGCGAACTCGACGGCGCAACGATCTGATTCATTTGCGCGTGTTGCGGGCGCTTGCCGCGCCTGCTGCCGCGCCCAGCTATTCAGGAACATTCATGGCTCATTCCAGCACCTCCAGCACGGCCGGTTCAGGCGCGGCCGGCGCCAGCCGCTTCGCGCCGGGCCGCAGCCGCGACATCGTCTGCCTCGGCCGGCTCGCCGTCGATCTGTACGCGCAGCAAGTGGGCGCACGTCTCGAAGACGTGTCGAGCTTCGCGAAGTACCTCGGCGGTTCGTCGGCGAATATCGCGTTCGGCTGCGCGCGGCTCGGCCTCGCGTCGGCGATGCTGACGCGCGTCGGCAACGATCACATGGGCCGCTTTCTCACCGAGACGCTCACCAGGGAAGGTTGCGACGTCAGTCACGTGCGCATCGATCAGGAGCGTCTGACCGCTTTGGTGCTGCTCGGCCTGAAAGACCGCGATACGTTCCCGCTGATTTTCTATCGCGAGAACTGTGCGGACATGGCCGTCGATGAAGCGGATTTCGACGAGACGTTCATCGCGTCGTCGAAAGCGCTGTTGATCACCGGCACGCATTTCTCCACTGAACGGGTGAACCGCACGAGTCGTCGCGCGCTGGACTACGCGCGACGCAACCAGGTGCGCACCGTGCTCGATATCGATTACCGTCCGGTGTTGTGGGGCCTCACGGGCAAAGCGGACGGCGAAACCCGCTTTGTCGCCGACGAAGGCGTGACCGCGCATTTGCAGCGCATTCTGCCGCTCTTCGATCTGGTGATCGGCACCGAGGAGGAATTCCGCATCGCCGGCGGCAAGACCGAGCTGATCGAAGCGCTCGCGATGGTGCGCGCCGTGACGCCGGCCACGCTGGTCGTGAAGCGCGGACCGTTGGGCTGCCAGATCATCGACGGCAGCGTGCCCGCAACGCTCGACGACGCGCCGATTCACGGCGGCGTGGAAGTGGAAGTGCTGAACGTGCTCGGAGCCGGCGATGCGTTTGCGTCAGGCTTTCTCTCCGGATGGTTGCGCGATCAACCGCTCGACGCATGCGCGCGTGCAGCGAACGCGAGCGGCGCGCTGGTCGTGTCGCGTCACGGCTGCGCCCCGGCGATGCCGACGCCCGCCGAGCTCGATTACTTCCTGCGCGAAGCGAAAGCCGATCCGCAGCGCATGCGCCGTCCGGATCGCGACGCGACGCTCGCGCGCCTGCATCGCGTCTCCCCTGCCCGCAAGCAATGGGACGAAGTGCTCGGCTTCGCGTTCGATCACCGCAACCAGTTCTTCGAACTCGCGCAGCAGACCGGCGCTGACGAAGCGCGTATCGCGCAACTGAAGGGACTGTTCGTCGAAGCCGTCGCGCAAACCGAAAGCGCACTAGGTTTGCAAGGCCGCATCGGCGTGTTGATCGATGACCGCTACGGCCAGGATGCCTTGAACGCTGCGACAGGCCGCGGCTGGTGGATCGGCCGCCCGGTCGAATTGCCCGGCTCCGTGCCGCTGGTGTTCGATCACGGCCGCTCGATCGGCACCTCGTTGATCGCCTGGCCGCAAGAGCACATCGCCAAGTGCCTCGTGCAATACCATCCGGACGAACCCGTCGAACAGCGTCTCGAGCAGGAAGCGCAACTGCGCGCACTCTACGACGCCACGCAAGCGAGCGGCCATGAATTGCTGCTCGAAGTGATTCCGCCGAAGCACGCGCATCTGCCGCAAACGCCGGACATCGTCTATCGCGCGTTGAAGCGGCTCTACAACATCGGGATCTATCCGGAGTGGTGGAAGCTCGAACCGATGGACGCCGTGCAATGGCAAGCTGTCGATGCGCTGATCGCCGAACGCGATCCGTATTGCCGGGGCGTGGTGCTGCTTGGTCTGTCGGCGGCCGTCGAGCAGCTGAACGAGGGCTTCCGCGCGGCAGCGCAATCGGCGACGTGCCGCGGCTTTACGGTCGGCCGCACGATCTTCCACGAACCGAGCCATGCGTGGCTGGCCGGCGAGATCGGCGACGACGAATTGATCGCGCGCGTGCGCCGCACGTTCGAAACGCTGATCGCGTCGTGGCGCGCGACCCGCGGCACGGCGGCCACACCGCATAGCGCATCGAGCCACCTTCATCAGGAGCAGGCGGCATGAACCAACGCGTGTTGCATCACGATGCGGCGTCCGCCAACGACGCCGTCCAGACGCGCACGCCGTTGGGCGGGACGGTCCGTCTGACGACCGCGCAGGCGCTCGTTCGCTATCTCGCCGCGCTTCGCGTCGCGACCGAAGACGGCAGCGGCACCGAGCCGCTCTTTGGCGGCGTATTCGCGATCTTCGGCCACGGCAATGTAGCCGGTATCGGCGAAGCCTTGTATCAGCATCGCGACGAACTGCCCACGCTGCGCGCCCACAACGAACAGGCGATGGCGCATAGCGCGATCGCCTATGCGAAAGCGCATTTCAGGCGCCGCATGATGGCGGTCACGACGTCGATCGGACCGGGCGCGACGAATCTGGTGACGGCAGCGGCGCTCGCGCATGTGAATCGTCTGCCCGTATTGCTGTTGCCCGGCGACGTGTTCATTTCGCGCGCACCCGATCCGGTGTTGCAGCAAGTCGAGGATTTCCACGACGGCGGCATCTCCGCCAACGATGCGTTCAAACCGGTGTCGCGCTACTTCGACCGCATCGTGCATCCCGCGCAGTTGCTCAACGCGTTACCGCGCGCCGTGCGTGTATTGACCGACGCCGCGTTATGCGGCCCCGTCACACTCGCGTTGCCGCAAGACGTGCAGGCGCAGGCATGGGACTTCCCGGCGGATTTCTTTGCGCCGCGCGTCGTCACGTTTCATGCCCCCGCGCCGCGCGCCGAAGCTATCGAAGCGGCTCTCACGCGTCTGCAGCGCGCCAGGCGGCCGTTGATCGTCGCGGGCGGCGGCGTTCTGTATGGCCACGCGACCGATGCGCTGCACCGCTTCGCCGGCGCGCACGGCATTCCGGTAGCGGAGACGCAGGCCGGCAAAGGCTCGCTCGCGTGGAACGATCCGCTGAACGCCGGCGCGTTGGGCGTGACCGGCTCGCCCGCCGCGAACGCGCTCGCGCACGACGCCGATTGTGTGCTCGCGATCGGCACACGTTTGCAGGACTTCACCACCGGCTCGAACACGCTGTTCACGCAGGCCGACGTGATCGGCATCAACGCCAATCCGTTCGACGGCCTCAAGCATCGCGCGCTGGCGGTCGAAGCCGACGCGCGTCTCGCGCTGGATGCGCTCGCCGCGCATCTGCAAGGCTGGCACGCGGATCGCGCATGGACCGCGCGCGCGCACAAACTCGCGGCCGGCTGGCGCGACACGGTGAGCACGCTCACGCATGCGCCGCAACGCGACACCGTGCTGCCCTACGAAGGCGATGTAATCGGCGCGGTGCAGCGTTCGAGCGCGCAGTCCGCCGTCAACGACATCGTCGTGTGCGCCGCGGGAACCTTGCCCGCCGAGTTGCACAAGCTGTGGCGGGCCGGCAAGCCCGGCGCGTATCACGTCGAGTATGGCTACTCGTGCATGGGCTACGAGATCGCCGGCGGCCTCGGCGTGAAGCTCGCCCGGCCCGCGCGTGAAGTGATCGTGATGCTCGGCGACGGCAGCTATCTGATGATGAACAGCGAGATCGCGACCTCGGTGATGCTCGGCGCGAAGCTGATCGTCGTGGTGCTCGACAATCGCGGCTACGGCTGTATCAACCGCTTGCAGCAGGCGTGCGGCGGTGCGCCGTTCAACAACCTGCTCGACGATTGCATGCAAGGCCCGCTTGGCGCACCCAGCATCGACTTCGCCGCACATGCGCGTTCGCTCGGTGCGCACGCCGAGCACGTCGCGAATGTCGCCGAACTCGAAAGCGCGCTGCAACGCGCGCGCGCCGCTGATCGCACGTACGTCATCAGCATCGACACCGACCCCGCCCGGACCACCGACGACGGCGGCTGGTGGTGGGAAGTCGCCGTACCCGAAGTGTCGCCGCGCGACGCCGTGCGCGCCGCGCGTGCGAAATACGACGCGCAACTCGCCGCGCGCGCCGAGCCGGCCGGCTCCGCCGACCACGAATGAGGACGCCCGCATGACTGCTTTCGACGTACGTATCGGCATCAACCCGCTGTCGTGGATGAACGACGATCTGCCGTCGCTCGGCGGAGAAACGCCGCTCGAAGTCGCGCTCACCGAAGGACGCACGATCGGCTATCAGGGCTTCGAACTCGGCAACAAGTTTCCGCGTGAACCGCGGGCATTGAAGATGCTGCTTGCGCAATACGACCTGGCTCTGGTGTCCGGGTGGTACTCGGGACGACTCGCGGGACGGCTCGCGCGACGCAGCGTCGCAGAGGAAATCGCCGCGGTCGGCCCGCATCTCGAACTGCTCGCGCAGAATGGCGCGACGGTGATGGTATACGGCGAAGTCGCCGATTCGATCCAGGGCGCGCCGCAACCGCTGTATCAACGGCCGCGTTTTTTCAGCGACGCACAGTGGGACGCCTACGCCGCCCGCGTCGATGAATTCGCGCGCTATACGCTGAGCCGCGGCGTGCGGCTCGCCTATCATCATCACATGGGCGCGTACGTCGAGACGCCGGCCGACGTCGATCAACTGATGTCGCGCACGAGCGACGCAGTCGGCCTGCTGTTCGACGCCGGGCACATCACGTTTGCCGGAGGCGATCCGTTGACGGTACTCGACAAGCACATCGCGCGCGTGTGTCACGTGCACTGCAAGGACGTGCGTCCGGCGGTGATGAAGCTGGCGCGCAATCGCAACTGGAGCTTTCTCGATGCGGTGATCAACGGTGCGTTCACCGTCCCGGGCGATGGCGCAGTGAATTTTCCGGCGATCATCGACCGGTTGAAGCGGCATGGTTACCGTGGCTGGCTGGTGGTCGAGGCCGAACAGGATCCGGTGGTCGCGCCGTCGTTTGACTATGCGCAGAAGGGATATCGGACCTTGCGAGCGTTGCTCGATGCACCGCTCGACACCGGTGGCGCGACTGAGCAGGAGGCAGCATGAGTTTATTGGTGAAGGCGCAGCGCGAGGGCCAGACGATCGCGCGGGTGACACCCGAGTCGGCGTGTTGGCGGTACGTGGGGTTTGCCGCGTATCGACTGGGTACGAATGAGGTGGTGCACGTGCTCGAGCCGTCGCGGGAGGTTTGTATCGTGGTGCTGACGGGCGCCGTGGATGTCGAGACCGCTGACGCCACCTGGAGTTCGCTGGGCTCACGCGACAGCGTATTCGAGGATGCCGCGCCATATGCCTTGTATTTGCCGCCGGGCGTGCGGGCGACGGTGCGGGCTTGCCGCGATGCCGAGATTGGCGTGGCCAGCGCGCCGGCTAAAGGCGTCTATCCGGCGAGGCTGATTGAGCCTGCTTCGATGAAGCGCTCGACACGCGGGAAGGGATTCAATACGCGATACGTATGCGATATTCTTCCGCAGACCGAGCCTGCGGAGTCTTTGCTGGTTGTCGAGGTTCGGACGCCTGGCGGGCATGCTTCGAGCTATCCGCCGCATAAGCACGATACCGATAATGTGCCGCATGAGAGTTCGCTCGAGGAGACTTATTATCATCGGCTCGATCCGCCGCAAGGATTTGCCTTTCAGCGTGTTTATACCGATTTGAGGGACATCGACGAGTCCATGGCTGTTGAGGATCACGACGTCGTGATGGTGCCGCGTGGATATCATCCGGTGGTTGTACCGTACGGGTATGAATCTTATTACTTGAACGTCATGGCCGGCGGGCAGAGGGTTTGGCATTTCCGGAACGATCCGGCGCATGAGTGGATTATCAATAAGGATAGTTGACCGTTCAGCGGTCAACCCACGCCGAGCCATTCCTGCATCACATCGGGCCGCTTCAGAAACGACGCGAGCGCGCCGTCGAAGACGATCTCGCCATGCCCCATCACCGCGACCCGGCTTGCGATGTCTTGCGCGATCACAAGGCGCTGTTCGATCAGCAGCATCGCCACGCCACGATCGCGCAGCATCCGCAGACATTGCGCGACCTGCCCCATCACCAGGCTCGCGAGGCCCTCGCCGGGTTCGTCGATCACCAGCAGATCGGGGTCTCCGAGCAGCGCGCGGGCGAGCGTCAGCATCTGCTGCTCGCCGCCCGACAACGTGCCGGCCCGCGTGCGTTTTCGTTCGCGCAGGACGGGGAATAGCTCGTACGCGTCGTCGAAGGCGAAACGCGGCGTGCGGCCCCGGTCACGCGGCGCGACACCGAGTTGCAGATTCTCGTGGACGTTCAGCGCCGGAAACACATCGCGATGCTCGGGGACATAGCCGAGCCCCAGACGGGCGATTTCGAACGTGCGCAGCCCGCCGAGCGAATGGCCGGCAAAGCGCAACTCGCCCTCGCTGCGCACGAGGCCCATGATGGCGCGCGCCAGCGTCGAACGGCCGGAGCCGTTGCGCCCGACCAGCGCGAGCACTTCGCCCGCGTCGAGCCGCAGCGTGACGCCATGCAACGCCTGGCTCGCGCCGTACCAGGCATTCAGTCCCGCTATGTCGAGCAAGGCCGTCATGCGCTGAAACCGTCGCCGAGGTAAGCAGCCCGCACCGCCGCATCCGCGCGAATCGCCGCCGGCGTGCCGGTCGCGATCACGCGGCCCCGCACCAGCACGGAGATGCGATCGGCGAGACCGAACACGGCGTCCATATCGTGCTCGACCATCAGCAGCGTCCGGCCGGCGGTCGTCTCGCGAATCAGTTCGATCGCGCGCGCCGCTTCGGCGCGGTTCATGCCGGCGGTCGGTTCGTCGAGCAGCAAGGTGTGCGCGCCGCCCGCGAGCGCAAGGCCTAAGTCGAGCGCGCGTTGCTCCGCATAGCTGAGCGTGCCGGCTTGCATGTGCCGGCGCCCGCTCAGCCCTACCGACTCGAGCACCTGTTCGGCGCGCGCGTCGACCGTGCGCGAACCGCTGACGCGCTGCCACCAGCGCGTGCGATCGCGCTCGGCAAGCTGCGCGGCACAGCGCAAATTGTCGAACACGCTCAGCCGCGCGAACACACTGCTGGTCTGGAAGCTGCGCGCGAGGCCACGGCGCGTGATCGCGGCCGGCGCGAGCCGCGTGATCTCCGCGCCGAACAGATCGATGCGCCCGGCGTTCGGCCGCGCGCCGCCGGCAATCAGGTTGAAGAGGGTCGACTTGCCGGCGCCGTTCGGGCCGATCAACGCGTGACGCTCGCCGGGTTCGATGAAGAGATCGACGCCGCGCAGAATCTGCGTTGCGCCGAAGCGTTTTTCGATGCCGTAGAGCGCGAGGGCCGGGATCATCGCGCGCCTCCGCTTGCCGGCGTACGACGCAAGATAACGGCAAGGCGTGCTCGCGCGCGAGCCGCGTAATGCGCCGCAAGCGCGCCGAACGCGGTCAGCATGCAAACCGCTGCCCCCAGCCACAGATGCGATGAAGCCGTTAGTATCGGCATACCGATAACGTTGAACGACGCGCCGTCGTCCGCGCCGAATTGAGCGGCGTAGGCCCACTGCACCGCGAGTACGACGGCCAGCGTCCACAGCAGCGCGGCGGCGGTGCCCAATAGATAAGCCTTGCTGCACACGCGCCAGCCGTATTCCGCGACGCGGGCCGTGTGCCGCTGCACAAAACCCGCGAGACCAGCGGGCGCGGCCACCACGACCACGATGAAGAACAGCCCCAGATAGAACAGCCACGCCCGCGTGACGCTCGCCACCGCGACGCTGAAAAAGGTCAGCACGACAGCGCCCGCTACCGGTCCGAAAAACGCCGCCGTGCCGCCGATCACCGTTGCGATCAGCACCGCGCCCGAGCGCATCATGCCGACGCTTTCGGTCGACACCAGTTCGACGTTGATCAACCCCAAGGTCCCCGCCATGCCGGCAAAAAACGCCGACGCCACCACCACGCCATAGCGGATGCGGCGCGGATAACAGCCGATCGCCGCGGCGCGCGCCGGGTTGTCGCGCACGGCGTTGGCGAGGCGCATGAAAGGCGTGCGCGACAGCGCAAACATTGCAGCGGTCGCCAGCACACACCACAGCGCGATCAGCGCATAGGCCTGCGATGCCGGGCCGAAGCTCCAGCTGCCGAGCAGCGGCCCGCTCGCGCGATCGATCGGCACGCCGGCCACGCCGCCGAACCAGTCGGGCAAGGTCCACGCGGCCGCCGCGACGAGTTCGCCGATGCCGAGCGTAATCATCGCGAACGCGGTGCCGGCGCGCCGCGTCGACACGAAACCGAGCAGCGCTCCGCACAGCGCGCCGCCGATGCCGCCTATCAACGGCAACAGCACCAGCGGCACGCCGATGCCGTTGAACACCTGCGCGGCAATCAACGCGCCCAATCCGGCATAGGCGGCATGCCCGAACGACAGCAGTCCCGTTTCGCCGAGCAGCAAGTTGTACGACAGCGCGAAGACGATCATCGTCGCGGTCTGCGCGAGATAGGCGAGCAGCCAGCTTTGCGGCCATATGCATGGCGGCACCGCGAGGAACGCGCCGAGCGCGAGCCACGGCGCGAACAGGCGCCACCTCGAACGCGGCCGGGCCACGGGCGATTCAGCCGGATCATGCAGTTCAGGCGGTTCGTGTAGTTCACGCATGGTCGTCACGCCGGCCGAAGAGTCCGCGCGGGCGCAGCGCCAGCATCGCGATGAGCAGCAGATAGGGAATCAGCGGCGCGAGTTGCGCGAGCGTCAGCGCGTCCCATTCGGACGGCAGCGATTCCCCGAACACGGACACGACGTCGCCCAGCGAGACGTCGCTCGCCACCGCGAGGGTCTGCACGCAGCCGACCATCAACGAGGCCGCCAGCGCCCCGCTCAACGAGCCGAGCCCGCCGATCACGACCACCACGAAGACGATCGACCCGACCGACTCCGCCATCGCCGGTTCGATCACGAAGAGCGGCGCGCCGATCACGCCGGCCAACGCGGCGAGCGCCGTGCCCGCCGCGAACACGCCGGTGAATACGCGCGGCACGTTGTGGCCGAGCGCTTCGACGGCGCTCGCGTGCGTGAGCGCCGCGCGCACGATCAAACCGGCTTTCGACACGCGCAGCACCGCGTACAGCACCGCGAGCATCGCCAGCGACACCGCCATCATGAACGCCCGATAGCGCGCGAAGGCCGCGCCGTAGACGGTGAACAACGGACCTTCGAGCGCGGCCGGGACCGTCGCGCTCAGGGCGCTCAAGCCCCAGCCGAGCTTGACCGCTTCGCCGAGCAGATAGGCCGCGCCGAACGTGAGCAGCAACTCGGCAAGATGACCGTGCGGACGCACGCGGCGCAGCAATCCGCGCTCCAGCGCCGCGCCGATCGCCCCGACGATCAGCGGCGCGATCACCAGCGCCGCCCAGAATCCCGCATGCGCCGCCACCGAAAACCCGACGTACGCCCCGAGCATATAGAAGCTCGCGTGCGCGAAGTTCAGCACGCCGAGCATGCTGAAAATCAGCGTCAGGCCCGCCGACAGCATGAACAGCAGCAGCCCGTAACTGACGCCGTTCAGCAGATTGATAACGAACGACTGCACGCGCCTATTCCGCTTGCGCCGCAACCGTCAGCGGTTCGAGCGCGGCGCGCAACGGCGCCGGCAGCGTCACCGGACGACGCGTCACGCGATCCACGTAGACGTGCACGAAATGACCTTGTGCGGCGGGCTGATCGTCGTCTTCCCTGAAAAGCCCCACTTCGTAACGCACGCTCGAGGTGCCGAGCCGCGCCATCCGCAAGCCCGCGTCGACCCGGTCGGGAAACACCAGCGGCGCGAAGTAGTTGCAATGCGTCTCGACCACCAGGCCGATCGTCGCGCCGTGCTCGAAGTCGAGCACGCCCGCGCGGATCAGATACTCGTTCACCACCGTATCGAAGTAGCTGTAGTAGACGACGTTGTTCACGTGGCCGTAGACGTCGTTGTCCATCCAGCGCGTCGTGATCGGCAGAAAGTGCGGGTACGCCGCGCGCGCGGCCGGTGCGGGTTTATTCATCGTGACGGTTCTTGGTCGCTGTGTTGGGCGCTGTGTTGAGCGTTATCTCATCGGCGGTTGTTCTGCCTGGCCGGTTCAAAGCGACTCGGTCAGCATGCGGCGGTAGTCGTCTGCGGTCGCTTCGCGCGGATTCGTGCGGTGGCAGTGATCGGCAAGCGCGCCCTTGATGACCTTGTCGAACATGCTTTCCTCGACGCCCATCTGCTTCAGGCCGGTCGGCAAACCGAGCCGTGCGGTCATGTCGAACAGCGCCTGCGCGAGATCCGCGTTCTCCGGCAAACCCATCACGCGACGCATCCGTGCATAGCGCTTATCGGTGACCACGGTGTCGGCGGTTTCGTTGAAACGCAGCACCGCCGGCAGCACGACGGCGTTCAGCGTGCCGTGATGCAGCGACGTGCGCCCGTTCACCTCCAGGCCGCCCAACGGATGGGACAGCGAATGCACGCAGCCGAGGCCTTTCTGAAACGCCATTGCGCCTTGCATCGATGCGCTCATCATATTCAGGCGTGCTGCGCGATCTCTACCGTCCGCCGTCGCGCGTTCGATGTTGGCCCACGCGCGCTCGAGGCCATCCAGCGCGATGCCGTCGGCGGGCGGATTGAAGGCCGGCGCGAGGAAGGTTTCGATGCAGTGCGCGATCGCGTCCATGCCGGTCGCGGCAGTCAAACCGGGCGGCAAGCCAAGGGTGAGCGCCGGGTCGCACAACGCCGATTTCGGCAGCAGATGCCACGAGTGAAAACCGAGCTTGCGGCCATCGTTCAGAATCACGATCGCGCCGCGCGCGACTTCGCTGCCGGTGCCCGCGGTGGTAGGCACGGCGATCAGCGGCGCAGCGGCGGCGGTGATTTTCGGGCTGCCGCCTTCGATGGTCGCGTACTGGGTCAGCGCGCCTGGATGCGTGGCCGCGATCGCCACACCTTTGGCCAGATCGATCGACGATCCGCCGCCCACTGCGATCAGCCCATCGCAGCCTTCGTCGCGATACCGCCCGGCGGCGGCCAGCACCATCGCTTCCGTCGGATTCGACGGCGTGTCGTCGAATACCGGCACGTCGCCGAACTTCAACACGTCGAGCGCGCGCTGCACGATGCCGGCTGCGGCCACGCCCTTGTCGGTAATCAGAAGCGGCCGCTTGATACCGATCCGCGCGCACTCCGACGCCAGTTGCGACAGCGCGTCGTAGCCAAGATGGATATGGGTCAGATAGTAGATATAGGCCATGCCGACCTCCCTCCTTTATTTCGCGCCCGCCTATTGTCCGGGCTTCTCCACGAACTCGAACGGCAGGTCGCGCCGGCGCATCCATTCGCCGAGCGCCTGACCGGTGCCCGCGCGCCACGGCCGCAGCCTGGCGGGTTCGACTAACCGGTATTCGAGCAATTCCGGCGACAGCGCGATCGTCCCGTAAGCCTTCACGTGATACGCGATGATCAGCTCGTTCTTGCGGATGAATTCGTACACGCCGACCAGCTCGACTGTCTCGGCGCGCAGCGAGGTTTCTTCGAGCACTTCGCGGGCGATGCCCTCTTCCGGCGTCTCGCCGTTCTCCAGAAAGCCGGTGATCAGCGCGAACGTGCCTTCCGGCCACGCGGCGTTGCGCGCGAGCAGAATCTTGCCCTCGTACTCGACGATCGCGGCCACCACCGGCAGCGGATTGTTCCAGTGGACGTAGCCGCATTCCGGATCGGGACAGGCCTGGCGCACGCGGCCGCCTTCGTGCTCGGCGTCGACGCGCTCGGCCAGCGGTGTGGCGCAGCGCGGACAGAATTGGTATTGAGTCATGGCGAGAGGGAGGTGTCTTATGTCTTGTGTCTGATTATGTCTTGCGTGCCGCGCGGTATGGCGAGCGCGGTTTCAGGCCGCGCACAGTTCGCGCACTTCGGCGGCAAAACGCTCGACGGTTTCCGCTTGCGTGTCCCATGCGCACATCAAGCGGCAACCACCCGCGCCGATGAATTCATAGAACTTCCAGCCCCGCGCGCGCATCACCTTGGCGGCCTGCGCCGGCAACTGCGCAAACACCGCATTCGATTCGCTGGGAAACATGATGCTCAGCCCGGGAATTTCCTGCAACCGCGATTGCAGCAATTGCGCCATTGCATTCGCGTTGCGCAGCCATACGTCGTTGTCGAGCAGACCGAGCCAGGGCGCCGGGATGAACCGCATCTTCGAGGCCAGTTGGCTGGACGCGTCGTCGCCATAGGCCGGTTCGTGGCCGCTATGGTTGGCGGCGAGCGCCTCGGGACAGATGCCGGCGTAGTTGTCGGACGCGAAATGTTGCATGGTTGGCGGCGCGCCCGGCGACAGGCGCTGAGATGGCGGGAAAGCGGTCATTTTAGTGCGCCAATGGGTTATTTGTTTTCGATTGATCAGATTTGGCGGGCGCCGCCTCGACACACGCATGTTTCGCCGAAGCACGGCCAGAGGAACTTGCCGTGCGCACAGTTGCGGACCCGGTTGACGCGAAGATTTGAAGGACGGCCGGCTCAACGCTTGCTTCTTTTCGCGGACGCGCGCGTTTCACTGAAGCGCGAGCCGACGAATCGACGTGCGCGTACTGGCGGAATGGGTTTAGCGCAGGAATTTTTGCAGAGCGGCTGAGAGAGGGCGTCCCGAATACGTGCCTCGCATCGCTGTTTGGCGTGCCGTCGTTTGGCTCGACGTCGTTTGGCTCGACGTCGTTTGGCTCGACGTCGTTTGGCTCGACGTCGTTTGGCTCGACGTCGTTTGGCTCGTCGCTGTGTGGCACGTCGCTGTATGGCACGTCGCCGTTTGGTGCGTCGCTGTTTGACGTGCAGTCAGGAGCAGCCGCAATCGGGCATGCGGCCACGGCCGCGCGGCATGCGCGCCACGATGATCAGGCCGGCCGCGCCCAGCAGCAACGCGCCCGCCGCCAGCCACAACGCCGGCGAAAACGATCCGCTGTGTTCGGCGATCGGCGCCGCCACCAGCGGGCCGACGATCTGACCGATGCCGTACGCCGCGGTCGCATAGCCCATCAGACCGGCCGCATCGTCGCCGCGCAAACGGCGCGCCTCGCGCATCGCGAACAGGGTGATCGCGGTGAACGGCAGGCCGATCAGCATGGTGCCGAGCGAGAAGCCGCCCGCTGTCGGCCAGACGATGCCGAGCGCGATGCCGCAGGCTTGCAGCACGTAGCATCCCGCGAGCAGCGTGCGGTTGTCCCAATGCACCGGCAGCCGCGCCGCCAGCAATGCGCCGGCGATCAGCGCCGCGCCGAACATCGGCCAGAACAGATCGGGCCATGCCGAGCCCGGCAGCGCGTGGCGTGCGATCACCGGCAGGAAGGTCGCGGTAATGATGTAGCCGAAGCCGGGCACGCCGTAGAGCAGGACCAGCCAGAAGACGTCGGCGCGGCGTGCGGTGCGGCTCGGGGCATGCTGGCGCGCATGGGCGCTGGCGGTTGATCCGGCCGTACCGGGGCCGGTGCTTCTCGCAGTGGACCCGTGCGCAGCGCCGAATATCGGCCACACCCCGATCGACAGCACGACCGCGATGAGCCCGAAACCGATCCAACCCGCCGTCGCGCCATAGCCGCCCGCAACGCTGACCAGCAATCCCGTGCCGACGATCCCGACGCCGGGGCCCGTGTAAATCACCCCGCCCCACCCGTGCGCACCGAGTTCGGCCAGCCGCCGCAGGCCCCACTGCGATGCGAATACGAAGGTCCAGGCACTGACCGCGCCGGCGACGAAGCGCACGACGGCCCAAATCCAGAACTGACTCGTGCCCCCCATCGCCAGTGTCAGCAAGACCGTGACGACGAGGCCGGCGCGGACCATCCGCGCCGGCTCGACCCGCAGCGCCGCGCACATGACAGCGCCGATGAAATAGCCCGCGTAATTGAACGATGCGAGCCAGCCGCCGTGCTGGATGTCGATTTGCGGCTGTCCGAAGACGCTGCCGTGAAGCATCAGCGGCAACAGCGGCGTGAACGCGAAGCGTCCGATGCCAAGCGCCACCGCCAGCGTGACCATGCAGGCAAGCGCCGCGCGGCGGGCAGCGTGGCGTTCGGCGGATGTTTCTTGCACGTTCGAGGCGAGATCGTTCATGGGCGGAAGATGTAAGCGGCGCCGGCGGTCGCCTGCGCATTGATCCATATTAGCTTGACCTTTCGATCACGAAAAATGAATAATTTGGATGCAACCTATCGCCTGGAGAGAATCATGGATCTGGCCGCCTTGACCATTTTCCGCGCAGTCGTGCGGGAAAACGGCGTGACGCGCGCCGCTGCCAAGCTCAATCGCGTGCAATCGAACGTGACGACGCGCATCAAGCAGCTTGAACAACAACTGGGCACCGATCTGTTCATCCGCGACGGCCGGCGCCTCGTTTTGACGCCGGCCGGCGAGACGCTATTGCCCTACGCGGAGCGGCTGCTCGCGCTCGCCGACGAAGCGCGCCATGCCGTGCGCGAGGATCGTCCGAGTGGTCGATTGCGGCTGGGCACGATGGAGAGCGTGGCGGCAACGCGCCTGCCTGGACTGCTCGCGCAATATCACCAGAATTGGCCCGACGTCGCGCTCGAACTCGAAACCGGCACCACGGGCAAGCTGATCGAGCGGGTACGTGAATTCGAAGTGGACGCCGCCCTGGTGGCGACGCCGCCAGACCCTGCCGTGCTTGGCGAGTTGTTCGAAACAGTACCGGTGTTCCGCGAAGAACTGGTGATGCTGACGCCGCGGGGGCATCGGCCGATTCGCGAAGTGCGGGATATTGCTTTATCGACGTTGATCGCGTTTGAACGCGGCTGTGCTTATCGGGCTTATATCGAGAAGTGGTATCTGGAGCATGGGGTGAGGCCGGCTCGAGTGCTGGAGCTTGGCTCTTATCATGCGATTGTGGCTTGCGTCGCCGCTGGGGCCGGGGTGGCTGTGGCGCCGCGCTCGGTGCTGGATCTGAAAGCCGATACCAGCAATGTGGCCGTGCATGAGCTTGCTGATATTGGGGTGATCGATACGCTGCTCGTCTGGCGACGGGGGCATTTTTCTTCTGCTTTGAATGCACTGAAGCAGACGCTTATGGCGCATGAAGATGCGGCTGGGGCACCTGCGGTGGCGGCTCGTTCCTGATTTGTCTTTCTTGCGCAGCAGTTTTTACGAATGAGCGCCGCCAGGCCAAAAAACCACTGCTGCGCGAGCGAATTGCAACGACAACAACCACATCCCCCAGCTCGCGCAGCAGAACACCTGCGGCCTTAAAGCTGCCCTTCGACCCAACTCCGCACACCGGCAAGCGCCGCAGGCAAATTCGCCGGCTCGGTACCACCGGCCTGTGCCATATCGGGGCGTCCACCACCCTTCCCACCAACTTGCTGCGCTACGAAATTGACCAGCTCGCCGGCCTTGACCTTCTTGCTGGCATCCGCCGTCACGCCGGCAATCAGACTAACCTTGCCGCCCTCGACCGAAGCCAGCACGATCGCCGCGCTCTTCAACCTGTCCTTCAGCTTGTCGACCGTTTCACGCAGCGTCTTCACGTCCGCGCCCTCGAGCGTGGCAGCCAACACATGCACGCCGGCAACTTCGATCGCCTGTCCGGCAAGCTCATCACCCTGGCTCGCCGCGAGCTTCGACTTCAACGCGCCAAGCTCTTTCTCCAGCGACTTCACCTGATCCTGCACCTGCACGATCCGCTGCGCCAGCTCCGACGGCGGCGCCTTCAAAACAGCCGCCGCCGCATTGATCCGCGCATCGAGGTCCTGCACGAAACGCACCGCGTTGTCGCCAGTAATCGCCTCCACGCGACGAATGCCGGCGGCAACGCCGCCTTCCATCACGATCTTGAACATGCCGATGTCGCCCGTGCGGTGCACGTGCGTACCGCCGCACAACTCACGCGAGAAACCGAGGTCGAGCACGCGCACTTCGTCGCCGTACTTTTCGCCGAACAGCGCCATCGCGCCGCCCTTCACCGCTTCGTCGAACGGCATGACCCGCACGATGCCCGGCGCGTTCGCCAGCACTTCGGCGTTGACGATCTGTTCGACGCGACGGATCTGCTCGTCGGTCATCGGCGCGTTGTGCGCGAAGTCGAAACGGGTCTTGTCCGGATCGACGAGCGAGCCCTTCTGCTGCACGTGCGAGCCGAGCACTTCGCGCAGCGCCTTGTGCATCAAATGGGTAGCCGAGTGATTGCGGGCCGTGCGCGCGCGGCGCACCGCGTCGATTTCCGCCTTCACGACGTCGCCGACCTTAAGCGTGCCCTGCTCCAGCGTGCCGTGATGGCCGACCACGTCAGCCTGCACCTTCAGCGTGTCGGCAACCGCAAAGCGCACGCTCGCGTTAGCCAGCACGCCCTGGTCGCCGATCTGGCCGCCCGACTCCGCATAGAACGGCGTGTGGTCGAGCACGACGACGGCCTGCTGGCCGTGGGCCACCTGCTTCACCGAAGCGCCGTCCACATACAGCGCGATCACCCTGGCATCGTCGAAGACGATTTCTTCGTAGCCGTGGAACGTGGTCTTCGCGCCCGAGTATTCGAGGCCCTGCGCCATCTTGAACTTGCCGGCCGCACGAGCCTGTTCGCGCTGACGCGCCATGGCTTCGTCGAAGGCGGCTTCGTCGACCGTCACTTCGCGCTCGCGGCACACGTCCGCCGTCAGATCGAGCGGGAAACCGTAGGTGTCGTGCAGCTTGAATGCGAGTTCGCCGTCGAGCGTCTTGCCGCCCTTGGCCTCGAGATCGGCCAGCGCGCTTTCGAGGATCGACATGCCGTGCTCGATGGTTTCGAAGAAGCGCTCCTCTTCCTGACGCAGCACGTCGGTCACGCGTTGTTCGGCATCCTTCAGTTCCGGATAGGCGCCGCCCATTTGCGCGACGAGGTCCGCGACCATGCGATGGAAGAACGACCCCTTCTTGCCCAGTTTGTAGCCGTGGCGAATCGCGCGGCGCACGATCCGGCGCAGCACGTAGCCGCGGCCTTCGTTGCCCGGAATCACGCCGTCGACGATCAGGAACGAGCAGGCGCGGATGTGATCGGCAATCACCTTCAGTGAGTTGTTCGTCAGATCGGCCACGCCGGTTTCGCGGCCGGCCGCCTTGATGAGCGCCTGGAACAGGTCGATCTCATAGTTGCTGTGCACGTGCTGAAGCACCGCTGCAATCCGCTCCAGACCCATGCCGGTGTCCACGCACTGCTTGGGCAGCGGCGTCATGTTGCCCTGCGCGTCGCGGTTGAACTGCATGAACACGAGATTCCAGATCTCGATGTAACGGTCGCCGTCTTCTTCAGGCGATCCCGGCGGGCCGCCCCACACGTCCGGGCCGTGGTCGTAGAAGATTTCCGAGCACGGCCCGCACGGACCGGTGTCGGCCATCTGCCAGAAGTTGTCCGATGCGTAGCGCGCGCCCTTGTTGTCGCCGATGCGGATGATCCGCTCGACCGGCACGCCCACTTCTTTCGCCCAGATGTCGTGCGCTTCGTCGTCTTCCTGATAGACGGTGACCCACAGCTTGTCTTTCGGCAGCTTGTAGACCCCGGTCAGCAGCTCCCACGCGTAGTGGATCGCGTCGCGCTTGAAATAGTCGCCGAACGAGAAGTTGCCCAGCATTTCGAAGAACGTGTGGTGACGCGCGGTGTAGCCGACGTTTTCCAGATCGTTGTGCTTGCCGCCGGCGCGCACGCTGCGCTGCGCGGTCGTGGCGCGCGAGTACGGACGCGATTCCGCGCCGAGGAACACATCTTTGAACTGCACCATTCCCGAATTGGTGAAGAGCAGTGTCGGGTCGTTGCCGGGCACAAGGCTCGACGAGCGAACGATCGTATGGCCCTTCGATTCGAAGAACTTGAGGAATTTCTCGCGGATTTCGGCGGCTTTCATAGCGTGCGGGGGACGGTCCTGGCTGTTACCGGCTGCATCGTGGGATGCGCCAACTGATTGTTTCTTAAACGACTGATTATACGGGATCGGCGCCGGTGCGCGGCGGCGCGCGCGGCACCGTTAGCCGTTCGGCCAGGTTTCGCCGGGTAGCGTGAGACACGGCGGCGCACGCCACGCGTCCTATGCCGTCCGGCTGACTGCGCCGCCGCGCGGGAATCGCTTAAGATTGCCCCCATCCGCGGCGCCATGCGCGCCTCTTGGGCTACATAGGAGACATCGAAGAATATGGGCGCTCTCAGTCATATCCGCGTGCTGGATCTCACACGCGTGCTCGCCGGGCCCTGGTGCTCGCAAACGCTTGCCGATTTCGGCGCCGACGTCATCAAGATCGAACGCCCCGAGGTCGGCGACGACACCCGTCACTGGGGGCCGCCGTACCTGAAAACGCCACAAGGCGCCGATACGCGCGAGGCCGCCTACTATCTCGCGGCCAACCGCAACAAGCGCTCGGTCACCGTGGATATCGCGTCGCCCGAAGGCCAGCGGATCGTCCGCGAACTGGCCGCGCAAAGCGACGTCGTGCTGGAGAACTACAAGGTCGGCCAGTTGAAGAAGTACGGGCTCGATTACGCGTCGCTGAAAGAAGTGAAGCCCGATCTGATCTACTGCTCGGTAACCGGCTTCGGGCAGACCGGGCCGTATGCGCAGCGGGCGGGCTACGACTTCATCGTGCAAGGCATCGGCGGCTTCATGAGCATTACCGGCGAGCGCGACGGCCAGCCGGGCGGCGGCCCGCAGAAAGCGGGCGTCGCAATCGCCGACCTGATGACCGGCATGTATTCGACTATCGCCGTGCTGACCGCGCTCACGCATCGCGACCGCACGGGCGAAGGCCAGTACATCGACATGGCGCTGCTCGACGTGCAGGTGGCGATGCTCGCCAACATGAATTCAAACTACCTGGCGAGCGGTCAGCCGCCGGTGCGCTGGGGCAATGCGCATCCGAACATCGTGCCCTACCAGACCTTCCAGACCAGCGACGGCTGGATCATCGTCGCGGTCGGCAATGACGGTCAGTTCCGCAAATTCGTCGAAGCGGGCGGCCGTCCGGAATTGGCCGACGACGAACGCTTCTCCGCCAACCCGGCGCGTGTGCGCCACCGCGACATTCTCGTGCCGATCCTCGCCGACATGGTCCGTCTGCAGGGCAAGCAGCAATGGATCGCCGCGCTGGAAGCCGCCGGCGTGCCGTGCGGGCCGATCAACGATCTCGCCGAAGTGTTCGAGAACGAGCAGGTGGTGGCGCGCGGAATGCAGGTCGACCTGCCGCATCCGTCGGGCGGCACGGTCAAGCTGGTGCGCAATCCGATCAATATGAGCGGCACGCCGCCCGAGGCGCTTGCTCATCCGCCCACGCTCGGCGAGCACACCGACAGCGTCCTGCGCGACGTGCTCGGTTACGACGAGACGCGGATCGCGGCGTTGCGGGAGCAGTCGGTGATTTGAGCGTGGCCTGGGAGGCTCGTGCGCGGAGGCCACGCGTGGGAAGTTCACGCCAAGGGAAGGCTCACGCCGGCTTGCCGAACGAAGCCAGCCAGCGCCGCCCTTCGTCCCAATCGCCGAGTCCGCTGTCGGCGTTGATATGGCCGCGCGAGCCGATGCCGATCCAGCGGCTGCCCCACGCGTTCGCACAGGTCCGCGAGAACGGCACGCCGCCGTACGGATCGTCGCTGCTGGCCGCGACAATGCTCGCAAACGGCAAGCGCGTGAGCGGCACGGGTCCAAAACCGCTGGCGTCCTGCGGGAAATGCGCCTCAACCGGATCGGGCACGGCCACCAGCAACGCCCCCGCTACCTTCGCAAGCTGGGCGGCGCTGGCGTACTGTGCCGCCCAGAAAACCGTGGTGAGGCAGCCGAGGCTATGCGCGGCGAACACCACCTGGGTGTCGGCGGCGGCCACTTCGGCGTCGAGCGTCCGGCACCATGCATCGCGCCCGGGACGATCCCAGTCCGGCATCCGCACGCGCACGAACGCCGGGTCGAGCGCCTCCCAGCGCGTCTGCCAATGGCCTTCGCCGGAGTTCTGGTAGCCAGGCAGCACGAGTACTCGTGGTTTTTGCGTGCTCATCGCGTTTTCTTTTTCCATCGCTGTTCGTTTTTCGGTCGGCTCGAGCGGTTCAATGAATCACCCGCCCCACGCCCACGCCGCGCGGGTCGGCGGCCGGCTCCGGATGCGTGCCGTCGACGCGAATCAGTTGCACGTCGCCGTTGAACTGCTGTCCCTGCAACGTATAGCCCCTGGCTTGCAGCTGCTCGGCCAACTCGCCCGTGATCGGCTGGTACGGTTCCCAGTAGATCGTCTTCTGCGGCAGCAACTGGTGATGAAAACGCATCGCGGCCAGTGCGTCGGCGGGCGCCATATTGAAGTCATACAGGTTCGTGATCACCTGGAAGATCGAGGTGAAAATGCGCGAACCGCCCGGCGTGCCGATCACGAGCGAGACCTTGTCGTCCTTCAACAGAATGGTCGGCGCCATCGACGACAGCGGCCGGCGTCCCGGCGCCACCGTGTTGACTTCGTTGCCGGTCACGCCGGACTGATTCGGCTCGCCCGGTTTGGTGACGAAATCGTCCATTTCGTCGTTCAGCAGGAAGCCGCCGCCGTCCACCACCACGCCCGCGCCGAACGGCCCGTTCAGCGTGTAGGTGTTGGACACGGCGTTGCCCCACCTGTCGACCACCGAGAAATGCGTGGTTTGCGCTTTTTCCGGCATCGCGTCGCCAAGGCCCGGCTTGACCGGCGTCGCGCCTGGCACTTCGTCGGGTTTGACCTCGTCGGCGCGTTGCGCGAGGTAGGTGTCGTCGATCAGTTTGCCGACCGGCACCTTGTACGAATCCGGGTCGCCCATGTACTGCTGGCGATCGGCGAACACGCGGTCTTCGATCTGCGCAATCAGATGGATATACGGCACCGAATTCAGCTCGAGGCCGTCGAAGGCCGGCTTCAGATCGGCCTTCATTTTCAGCATCTGGATCAGTCCGACGCCGCCCGAACTCGGCGGCGGCGCGGAGACGATCCGATAGCCGTTCCACTCGGCGGTGACCGGTTGGCGCCAGACCGCTTTGTATTGAATCAGGTCCTGTCTGGTCACGAGCCCGTGGCCGTACATCTGCCGGGCAATCAGATCGGCGGTGCGGCCCTCGTAGAATTCACGCCCGCCGTCGCTCGCGATGCGCGAAAGGGTTTGCGCGAGTTCGGGCTGACGGAACGTGGCGCCCGCCTTCAGATTCGAGAAGTAGACATCGAAATTGGTCTTGCCGGCGAAGCTCTTCGCGGCGTCGTCGTGGCGTTTCTGCAGCCACGGCTCCACCTGGAAACCATCGGTGGCGTAACGGATCGCGGGCGCCAGCACCTGTTTCCACTTCAGCTTGCCGAAGCGCTGCTGCGCCTGCCACATGCCGTCGACCGTGCCCGGCACGCCCACGGCGCGATGGCCGACGAGGCTCATGCCCGGCACGAGGCTGCCTTTGTCGTCGAGGTACATGTCGCGGGTCGCCTGTTGCGGCGCGCGTTCGCGGTAATCGAGAAAGTACGGCTTGCCGTCCATGAAGACCGTCATGAAACCGCCGCCGCCGATGTTGCCTGCGTCCGGATAAGTCACGGCCAGCGTGAAGGCGATCGCCACTGCGGCGTCCACCGCGTTGCCGCCGGCCGCGAAGATCTGTTGCGCGGTGTCGGCGCTGTAGCGATCCGGCACGGCCACCGCCGATGCGTCGAGCACCGCCTTGGGCGTGGCGGTTTTCGCCAGCGCGGGTGCCGGAGCGACGAAACTGCCGCTCAATGCAGCGAACACCGCCGCTGCCGTCAGCATGCGAGCGAGGGAAAAAGAGGCGAAAGGCGCGCGAGGCGCGTCGTGCGTCGGGACGGACATCCGAGAAACTCCGGGAACCAAGGGCGTCATGTTGCACGAACGGCAGGCGTTCGTGCAAGGCGACGAAGGACGGCGCGGCCTGTGAGGGCGGCTACCACGTGCACGGGACGACACGGCACGGGCGCAGGCCGCGTCGCCCTGCACAGGTCGCGCGTCGCGCGGGCAGAACCGCGCCGCCCGCATCCTAAGTCGGCGGCGGCCGCGTCAAAAAACGTTTTACCTCCTGTTACAGCGCCGCTGCGGACCCCAAATTCCCGTCGAAGCCTCCCGAACGTTGGCGGCACGCCGCACTCGCCTGCCGCGGCGGGGCTCGTCAGGTAGAATTGACAGATTAGCGAGCGCATTGCGCGCCCGCGACAGACCTTGACCTTCTCGCATGAATACCGAACGCAACGACGCGCCAGCGGCATCCAATTTCATCCGCAACATCATTGACGAAGACAACCGCACCGGCAAGTGGGGTCAGCGCGTCGAGACGCGCTTTCCGCCTGAGCCGAACGGCTATCTGCATATCGGTCACGCGAAGAGCATCTGCCTGAATTTCGGTGTGGCGCGCAGCTACGGCGGCGTGTGCCATTTGCGTTTCGACGACACGAATCCGGAAAAGGAAAGCGTCGAATACGTCGAGTCGATCATCGATTCCGTGCGCTGGCTCGGTTTCGAGTGGGAAAAAGACGGCAAGGAACAGCTCTACTTCGCCAGCGACTACTACGACAAACTGTACGAATTCGCCGAACTGCTGATCGAGCGCGGCAAGGCGTACGTGGATAGCCAGTCGGCCGAGGAAATGCGCGCGAACCGCGGCTCGGCGACCGAAGTCGGCACGCCGTCGCGCTTTCGCGATCGCTCCGTGCAGGAAAACCTCGACCTGTTCCGCCGCATGAAAGCCGGCGAGTTCAAGGAAGGCGAACACGTGCTGCGCGCGAAGATCGACATGTCGTCGCCGAACTTCAACATGCGCGATCCGGTCATCTACCGGATCCGCTTCGCGCATCACTACCGCACCGGCGACACATGGTGCGTGTACCCGATGTACGACTACACGCACTGCATCTCGGACGCGCTGGAAAACATCACGCATTCGCTGTGCACGCTCGAATTCGAAGACCATCGTCCGCTGTACGACTGGATCCTGAACGAGCTCGCCGAAGCCGGCATTTTCACGCGCCCGCTGCCGCAACAAATCGAGTTTTCGCGCCTGAACCTGACCTATGCGATCACCAGCAAGCGAAAGCTGCTGCAACTGGTGACCGAAGGCCACGTCGACGGTTGGGACGACCCGCGTATGCCGACCATCGTCGGCCTGCGCCGGCGCGGTTTCACGCCTGAGGGCATCCAGCTGTTCTGCGAGCGCATCGGCGTCACCAAGGTCGATTCGTGGATCGACATGAGCGTGTTCGAAGGCGCGCTGCGCGACGACCTGGATGAGAAGGCGCCGCGCACGGCGGCCGTGCTCGATCCGCTCAAGCTGATCATCGACAACTTCCCCGAAGGCGTCACCGAGCCGTGCAGCGCACCGGTGCATCCGCATCATCCGGAACAGGGCGTACGCGAGTTCCCGATCTCGCGCGAGCTGTGGATCGAGCGCGAGGACTACAACGAAACGCCGCCGAAGGGCTACTTCCGCCTGTTCCCGGGCAACAAGGTGCGCTTGCGCTACGGCTACGTGATCGAATGCACGGGCGCGGACAAGGACGAAAACGGCAACATCGTCGCGGTCCACTGCAACTACTTCCCGGACAGCAAATCGGGCACCGAAGGCGCGAACAGCTACAAGGTCAAGGGCAATATTCACTGGGTCAGCGCCGCGGGCGCGTGTCCGGCGGAAGTGCGCATTTACGACCGTCTGTTCAAGGAGCCGCAACCGGACGCGGGCGGACGCGACTTCCTCGAAGCGCTGAATCCGGATTCGAAGCGCGTGGTCAACGCCTACCTGGAACCGGGCGCGCGTCACGCACTGCCGGAACAGCGCTATCAGTTCGAGCGCCACGGCTACTTTGTCGCCGACCGCGTCGATTCGCAACCGGGTAAGCCCGTATTCAATCGCATCGTCAGCCTGCGCGACAGTTGGGGCAAGCCGGCGTAAGCTGGAGCGGCTTCTCGCTCGAAGATCCAGAGTCGAACACGGCGTGCATCTTGCGAGCGAGGTGCACGCCGTTTCGTAGCGTCACGTTCCATCGACAGAGACAGCGCGGCATACGTGCAAGCGCAGTCCGGGAGGTCCGATGAAAGTTGCAGCCCGCCGCGGGGCGAGCGCATGGGGCACACGCCACGCGCGTACCGTTTCCGCCGCACATTTCGCATGCATGGCACGTGGAGCACATGGCGTCCTCGTCGCGCTGCTCATGTGCAGCGCGGCCTCGTTCTCATGCACGGCGCGCGCGGAAGAGCTGACCGGCACGCTGAAGAAAATCCACGACGACGGCGTGGTCGTGCTCGGCGTGCGCGAAGCGTCGATCCCCTTCTCGTACTTCGACGGCAAGCACACGGTCGGCTACTCGCAGACCATCGCGCTGCAGATCGTCGATGAAATCAAGAAAACGCTCGGCATGCCGCAGCTGAAGGTGCACGAAATCACCGTGACCTCGTCGAACCGCACGTCGATGCTGCTGAACAGTCAGATCGATCTGGAGTGCGGCTCGACCACGCACACAGTCGAGCGCGAAAATGTGGCCGCTTTCTCGAACAGCTTCTTCCAGTACGCGGTGCGCATGATCGCGCGCAAGAGCAGCGGCATCACGGATTTTCAGGATCTGGCCGGCAAGATGGTCGTGACGACCGCGGGCACCTCCGACGAACGCCTGCTGCGCCGCCTGAACACCGACAAACATCTGAACATGCGCATCACCAGCGCACGCGATCATCAGGAAGCCTTCGCAGCAGTCAAGGACGACCGGGCGGTGGCCTTCGTGATGGACGAGCCGATCGTCTACGGTTTCAAATCGACCGACCCGCGCCCCGAGGACTTCGTGGTGACCGGCACGCCGCTCGGCTACGAAGTCTATGCCTGCATGTTCCGCAAGGGCGACGAGCCGTTCCGCAATCTTGTCAACGGGGTGATCGCACGCGGCCAGACATCCGGCGAAGCGGAACGTCTGTACAAGCTTTGGTTCACGCAGCCGATTCCGCCGCACGGCATCAATCTGAATTTTCCGCTGTCGGATCAGAACCGCTCGCTGTTCGCGCATCCAAACGACCACGCGCTCGACTGAGGCGCCGGCACGCCGAGGCGTCGAGGCATCAGGCCGCCCGCGCCGCTGCTCGCGGCTGCTATTACAGCGAGCGATGCAGTTCCGCGAGTGAAAGCGTGGTCTGAAAGAGCCGCGTGAGACTGCGGCTCGCATACCGGTCGACTTCGTCCGGTGTGGTCCAGCGGTAGGCATCCATTTCGGGAATCAGCGTGCCGTCGGAGCGGCGCGGAAACAGCGACGTGCAAGTGCACGAAGACAGATCCAGTTCGCCAGCGACGGCGCGCGCGGCGAACAGATGCAGATCCTTGTCGCGCCGGTAAACGAACAGCCCGAGGTCTTTCAGGCGCTCGGCCGCAATCGCGATACCGGTCTCCTCGACCATCTCGCGCAGCGCGGTGACGTGCGGCGCCTCACCCTCTTCCCCGTGCCCCTTCGGAATATCCCAGTGCGAAGTTTCGGTGGCGTGTGCGAGCAGCACCCGCCCGTGCGGATCGAGCAGCACGATGCCGCACGACACCACCCGCGCGCTCATCGCCGCACCGCGCCGCCGGGCGGATGCGCGGCGTCGAACGACGCCGGCCGCAGCGCTGCGCGCTTCGTCATACCGTGCTGCACGCTCAGTGCTCTTTCTGCAACTGCCAGTTGCCGCTGCCCTGCTTGCAGAACTGCGGACGCAGAGTCATCGACTGCCCCTTCGCGTTCAGCACGACGCCCATGTCGCGGCAGGTGCGATCGCCGTCTTTCTCAGTGCTCGCTGCGGTGATCACCGCGTCCATCTTCACGCTATTACCGGTGCCTTCGTTGACCCAGTTCGCGCTTTCGCCGTCCTGCTTGCTGTTCAGCGCGGCGGTCACGGCCGCCTTGATCGAGTCGACGTCGCGCTGTTTCATCCAGCTGACCGGGGTGTCGTTCAGAAAACCGAGGTTCGCCGCTTGTGCGCCAATTGCGCCACCCAGCAGCAGGCCGCCGACAGTCAGGTGGAAGAGAGCACGGGTTCGCATCGACATAAAGGGTTCTCCTCGAAGAGTGATTCAGGCGGTCACGAGCGCGCCAGCCGCCGCTCGTGATCTGGACCCAAAAGCATAGCATGGCGCTCGTGCCGGTCAGCCTGGCTCGCGGCCCAAGCCCCTCGGATTCACTCACTGCGCGGCCGGCTTGTATCCATCGGTCAGCGTATTCAAAAACGCCACCACGTCCTTGATCTCGGCCTCGTCGAGCGCCGGCTTGTCGCCCGGCTTGCGATCGAACGGCGGCTCCGTATTCAGATTGGCCCAGTAACGCTGCGGCAAATCGTCGAACTTCTGCACTTTCCCCTTCGAGACCGGATAGAACTTCTCCGGATTCGTATCGCGCTGGGCATAAAAACGCAGCACTTCGTCCAGCGAATGATAAATCCCGTTGTGGAAGAAGCTCTTCTTCAACGCGACGTTGCGCAGTGTCGGCGTGCGGAAGATGCCGCAAAATTCGGCGCGCCCCTTCAGATCGGTACGCTCCGGCCCGCAGGCGCCGAGATCGTAGAAATGCGGATCGCGGTTCACCGGCAGCACCCGGTTGCGCGGCACGCCGATCGCGATCAAACCGAAATCGCTGAACTGCGGCGGCGCGCCGTCCCTGCTCCGCTGGCTGATATGGCAGCTCGCGCAATTGCCTTTCTTTTCGTCGTTGAAGACCTGCAGGCCGCGCAGTTCGGCCTGCGTCAGTTGCGCCTTGCCTGCCAGATATGCGTCGTATTTGCTGGTGTACGGATAGAAAAGTTCGGGCGTTTGCTCGAAGGTTTCCAGCGCTTGCAACACGGCTTTGAAGGTGGCGTCGTCGTTGTCGAAAATGTGCTCGCCGAATGCCGCGCGGAACGCGTCGGCGTACGGCGCGGCCTTCACGGCGGCCGTGACTTTCTGCGGCGAGCTGCCCATTTCGAACGACGACAATAGCGGAATCCGCGCCTGGTCCGAGCCGCGGTCGACCCGGCCATCCCACGTCAAGCCGCCGGTCGGCCCGGCATCGACGCTCTCGTCGCCTTCGTCATCCGACTCGTGATAATGCTCGGCGAACGCCGGCACCGATTGCAGGTACTTGAGCGTGGGCGCAGCGCGCATGCCGGAACGGTGCATGTCGCTGCCGCCGAGTTGCACAGACCGCGAATTGGCCGGCGAAAACGCGTGATCGGGGCGATGGCACGACGCGCACGCCAGTTTGCCCGAGCCGGATAGCGACGCGTCGAAGAACAGCTGCTTGCCGAGCGCCGTCATCTGGCGCACTGATTCGTAGACTTGCGCGCGGGTCTGGCCAGCGTCATGCGCGGCCGCTTGCACCATCGAGGCCGCTGCCGGCACGGCCGCAAGCGCGGATACCGAGGCGAGCGGCGTGCTTGAGGCCACGCTTGAAGCCACCTTCGAGGCCGCATCCGTACCCGCCGCCCCGCCGGCCGTTGGCGCCCGTGAATCGCAGGCGGCCAATGCCGTAGTCATCGCCAACGCCACGCCAACCGGCCACACGAGCCGCCGCGCCGCCAGCCGAAACGCCCTTCCACGAATCCCCGTCAGACCAAGCCGCATAAGAATGATGTGAATGCTTGCGATGTTGAAGAGCGCGAGCGTATTTCATCGACATGTCGTTTAAATGACATATAGCCGACTAAAGACCGCCGAACGAATGCATTCGTAATTAATTACATCTCTCTGTCAAATTCCCTTGCGAAACTTTCGCGGCCGCGGCCCTCCGTGCAAGCAGGGCCGCGGCCGGTCCCCAACGCGAGAGAAAGAGAGAAAAACACGACATGAACAAGAAACTGATCTGCGCGACGCCCATCGCGATCGCAGCAGCGCTGAGCCTGTATGCATGCGGCGGCAGCGAAGTCACGCAGCCGGACATTACGTCGATCAAGACGGTCGTGGTGATCTACGCGGAAAACCGCAGCTTCGACAATCTGTACGGCAATTTCCCGGGCGCCAATGGCTTGCAGAACGTGACCGCGGCGAGCGCAACTCAGGTCGACCGGAACGGCGCGCCGCTCGCGACGCTGCCGCAGGTGTGGAACGGTCTGACGCAAACCGGCGTGACGCCGGTCGTGACGCAGGCAATGACCGCCAACCTGCCGAACAGCCCGTTCGCGATCGACGACCCGAATGGTTTCAACACGCCGATCACCGCCACGACCCGTGACCTGTACCACCGGTTTTACGAGAACCAGATGCAGATCGACGGCGGCAAGAACGACAAGTTCGCCGCATGGGCGGACTCCGGCGGCCTCGTGATGGGCCACTACACGCAGAACGCGGACAAGCTGCCGCTGTGGAAGATCGCCCAGCAATACACGCTGGCCGACAACTTCTTCATGGGCGCGTTCGGCGGCTCGTTCCTGAACCACCAGTGGCTGGTTTGCGCGTGCACGCCGACCTATCCGAACGCGGACAAGAGCCCGGCGGCGGGCTTGGTGTCGGCAGTGGAAGCCGACGGCGTGACGCTGAAAGTCGCGTCCAATTCGCCGGCATCGGCGCTGAGCGGCCCGCCGAAATATGTGCTCTCGGGCAACCTGACGCCTGACTTCTACGCGATCAACACGATGCAGCCGCCGTATCAGCCGAGCGGCAACAAACCGGCTTCGGGCGGCGACGCCACGCTGGCCGACCCGAGCGTCGCCACCACGTTGCCAGCGCAGACGCAGCAGAACATCGGCGACCTGCTCAACAACGCGAACGTGTCGTGGGCATGGTACGGCGGCGCGTGGGGCGCGGCAGTCTCGGCGGTGCAAACCAGCACGTCGAATGTGATCTACGGCCCGAATCTGACGGCGCCGAACTTCCAGCCGCACCACCAGCCGCTCAACTACTTCGCCGATCTCGCACCGGGCACCTCGAACCGCGCGCAGCACCTGCTCGACGGCGGCCTCGGCGGCTCGGAGTTCATCAAGGCCATCGATGCCGGCACGCTGCCGCAAGTATCGTTCTACAAGCCGCAGGGCAACCTGAACGAGCACCCGGGTTACACCGACGTCGCGTCGGGCGACCAGCATATCGCCGACGTGATCTCGCATCTGCAGAAGAGTCCGCAGTGGAACAACATGCTGGTGGTCGTCACGTACGACGAAAACGGCGGCTTCTGGGATCACGTCGCGCCGCCGAAGGGCGATCGCTGGGGCCCGGGTACGCGGATTCCGGCGCTGATCATTTCGCCGTACGCGAAGAAGGGTTTCGTCGATCACACGCAGTACGACACGACGTCGATCCTGCGCTTCATCACGCACCGCTTCTCGCTGCCGACGCTGCCGGGCATCTCGGCTCGCGACGCCGCGCTGGTCAGCAACGGCGGCAAGCCGATGGGCGACCTGACGGCCGCGCTGAACGTCAAGCAATAATCGCCAGGCAACTGTCCGCCTGATGGCGCGGCTTTGACAGGGCAGCTTCGGCTGCCCTTTTTTGTTTTCGTCGTCGCGCGGAGTGCGTCGATTCCATCGACGCGCAGTCGGCAGCGTAAAGCCGTCGGCATGAAGCCGCTCGCGGGAACACGCACGCTCAGGAGAAGAAGGCTCTGAAGCGCCGCAAGCCGCGGCGCGAGCATTTGAAGTACGGCAGGAGGGACTCGAACCCCCCACCCTCGGCTTAGAAGGCCGATGCTCTATCCAGCTGAGCTACTGCCGTAATGAAGAGAGGCGATGCTAAACGTACAACGAGCATCACCCGCAATTGAGAACCCGCTCTCGGGCGTCGGAAACCTGTGCCCTACGCGATAGAGCGCGCCACAGGGTTCGTAGTTCGTGGTTTATGCGATACCGAAATTGTATCTGACCGGGCCGGGACTTGAAATCTCGACCCTGTCCGGCAGCCATCGACACGCCGCCAAAGCAAACGGGCCCGGCAGGTTGAGCCGGGCCCGGATTATAACCGATCGATTCCCGCCCGCCAGCGTCGAATGGGTGCAGGCGGCAAATCGAACGCAATCAGACCGGCTGCGGATGCAACATGAACCAGCCGAAGAACACGATCCCCGCGATCACGCAGTACAGGCCGAACGAGGCCAGACGTCCGCGGCCTTCGAAATAGCGCATCAGGAAGCGCACGCTGAGATAAGCGGCGATCGCGGTCAGCACGCCGCCCAGCAGCGCATCGGCGAGTTGGCCCGGCGCATGGAACAGCTTCGGCAATTCGAGGACGCCGGCCGCGAAGATGATCGGCGTGCCGAGCAAAAACGAAAACTCAGCAGCCTTCTCCGCCGTCAGGCCGGCCGCGTTGCCGGCGATCATCGTCAGACCGCTGCGCGAAAAGCCGGGGATCAGCGCGCCGATCTGCGCCAGCCCGACCAGAAACGCCTGGCGGAACGTCATCTTCTCCGGCGGCTGATGCGCGCGCGAGCGTTGCAGACGGTCGCCGAACCACAGCAGCACACCGTTGATGATCAGCGCGATCGCGACGATGCGCAGATCGTGGAAAAGCCGCTCGAGCCGCTTTTCCAGCAGCAGTCCGACCAGACCGGCCGGAATCGTGCCGATGATGAGCGCCCACATTATGTGCGCATCGTCGTTGCGGCGGCCGCCGAACGACGCGAAGAGACCGCGCACCAGCGCGTACCAGCGCTTGCGGAAGTACCACAGCAACGCGAGGGCCGTGCCGAGGTGCAACGCGACGAGGAACGGCAGCAATTGCGGCGCGTGCTTGTCTATGTGCATACCGAACAGCGCCGGCACGAGCAGGGTGTGGCCGAGGCTGCTAACCGGAAAGAGCTCCGTGACGCCTTGCAACACGCTTAGGAAAATCAAAAACGACAGGTTCACGCGGCGATCCTCTCTGTAAGGAAAATGTCGGGGAACAGCGCGCCGCAAAGGGAAAGCGTCGACGCGTCAAAGCGCACCGATTATGCCTGGGTGAAATGTCAGCGCCAAGCTTTTGAGCCGCGGTTGGGAAAATTTTGATGCGCCGCGTCACAATTCGAAACCATTGTTACGCGACAGACAAAGAAACAGAGCCGTCGTGGCGGCGGCCCTGCGATCATGCGGAATTCAGTGCGCTCAGGCGCCCGGCTCGCAATGAACGAACCGGCGGCCGGCGAAGCGGGACAACGGGATCAGCGTTCGAGCTTGTAGAAAAAATAGACCGTGCTGGCCGCGAACATGCCGAACAAAGTCACAGCCATTGCCATTGCGAGATCCATAACGCCTCCTGAGCCGGTCTGGCCCGGCAGTCGACGACACCGGGCGGTCAGACGGATTATCGGCAAGGATGGCGCTTCTCCGACACCCGCAATTTCCCGAGAAGGGTTTCCCCGTAGCGCAAAGCAGCGCAGAATCTTCCTCTCGCGCGCGACGCCGCGCGGCGCTTGCCAGCGGCGGCCGCCAGCCACTTTGACCAACCCGTTTTGACCAACCGTAACCCATCAGGCCCATCGACCATGCCCCTCTCCCCGCAACAGGACATTCTCGAGATCGCCCTGGACGCCTCCGTGCTCCGCTTCTCGCCGCAGGCCGGCGGCCGGCTGCTGTCGTGGATCGTCGACGGCGAACCGGTGATCCATTGGCCCGAGCACGCCGACTGGAGCCAGCCCGCCAGGATCCGCGGCGGCAATCCGCTGCTGTTTCCATTTCTCGGACGGCATCGCGTCGACGGCAAGATCGGCTATTGGCGTGACGCCGAAGGCACGGTGCGCGCGTTGCCGATGCACGGCTTTGCACGCGACCTGCCCTTCGAGGCGCACGCGGACGTGCACGGCGCCGGTCTGCGCATGATCCTGACCGACAGCGACGCGACCCGTGGCGGCTATCCGTTCGGCTTCCGTTTCGAAGCGGCGTACTGCCTCGTCGATGCGCACACACTCGAGGTCACGCTGAGCACCGCCAACACCGGCGACGCGCCGCTGCCCTACTACGCCGGCCACCACTTCTACTTCACGCTGCCGCACACGCAGCGCGGCGAGACGTCGGTGGAGCTGCCCCGCACCGAACGGCGCTACCAGCAGGACGACGGCTCGATCAGCGCAGCCGAGCCGGGCGAGCCGCGCTATACGCTCGACGAGGCGCGCATTCTCGACCGCTTCCATTGCCTCGACGGCGTGCCGGAGCGGCCCGTGCGCATCGTCGCGCCGGGCCTGAACCGGGTCGTCACAATCGACCTGCAACGTCCGGACTCGGCGCCCTGGTACGCCGTGACGACATGGACCGAAGCCCCCGGGTCGGATTTCTACTGCGTCGAGCCATGGCTGGGTCTGCCGGATGCGATTCACAACGGCATGGGATTGCGCTGGCTCGAACCGGGTCAAAGCGAGACGGCCGCGCTGCGCATCAACGTCAGCGCACTGCGCTGATTGCGGAGTTTTGCCGCTTTCCCCCTTTCGCGCAGCGCCTTCCGCCGACACGGCGAGCGCTCGCTTCCGCACCGCCCTTACCGGCGGTTGCTCGCCTCGCCGAAACCCGTTTTCGAGTGCTGCAGCGCAAAACCGTTAGAATCGGACGCTTTTGCATCTATCTGCCGCGTGATCGGGATCGGCGCGTGGCAGTGCTTTGCGAGGTCCAATGTTTGACACAACAAGAATGATGAAGCGGCTGGCCTGCGCGTCGTTATTAGCGGTGCTCGCCGCGTGCGGGTCCGCACCGGCGGGTCCGGGGTTCTACCGCGTCGAACGCGGCGATACGCTTTCGAAGATCGCGCGCAGCAACCGGCAGTCGGTGCAAAACATCGTGCGCTGGAACAATCTGACGAACCCGGACAGCATCGAGGTCGATCAGGTGTTGCGCGTGGCGCCTCCGGGCAACGCGGCGTCGACGAGCGGCGCCGTGCGCAGCAACGGCGGCGGGAGCACAACGGCCACGCCGCCGTTGTCGCGCCCGGCGCCCGCCGACAGTGCGCCGCCGTCCGCGCCGGCTTCGTCGATCCCGCTGGCATGGCCGGCCGACGGCACGGTGATCCGGCGCTTCGATGGCGCCAATTCGAAGGGCATCGATATCTCGGCGGCGCCCGGCACCCCCGTGGTGGCCGCGGCGGCCGGCACGGTGGTCTATGCCGGCAACGGCCTGCGCGGCTACGGCAACCTGCTGATCATCAAGCACAACGCCGAGTATCTGACGGCCTACGCGCACAACCGCGCGCTGCTGGTGAAGGAAGGTCAGACGGTCGCACGCGGCGAAAAGATCGCCGAGATGGGCGATACCGACACCGACCGGGTGATGCTGCACTTCGAATTGCGCTATCAGGGCCGCTCGATCGACCCGTCGCGGGCATTACCCGCACGTTAGCCGCCCGTTAGCCGCCCGTTAGCCGCCCGTTAGCCGCCCGTTAGCCGCACGCTAGCCGCACGCTCGCGGATCACCAGGCCGCGCCGCCCACGCGGGCTGCAACCGCCGCTCAGGGAACCCGGCGTGCTATAAAACGCTCAATCCGACACGCGACGCGGCCCACCGCCACGTCGCCCCTGTCATCTGTAAGGAATTTGCAATGAAGAGCGCATTCGCGTCAGTGGCAATGGCCGCGGCGGTTGGCCTCGGCGTACTGACGCTCGGCAGCCTCGGCGGCTGTTCCAGCACTACCACGATGACCTACCTGCCGAGCGGCGACACTGGCTTCGCGATCAACTGCAGCGGCAGCGACGCCAGCTCGAGCTGGGCCGAGTGCTACAAGCACGCCGGCGAAGTCTGCGGCAACTACGGCTATGACGTCGTTTCGAAGGATGTCGACAACGGCGCCACCTCGGGCGGCTCGATCGGCGGGATCTTCGGTGCGAACGTGAAGAACCGGTCGATGGTGATTCGCTGCAAACAGTGACGGCGCCGGGACGCGCCGCGTGGCGCGACGCGAGCTAACGGCGGCGCCAGCGTCCGGAGCGCGGATCGATGCGCGCGGCCAAGGCGATCAGCACACCGGGCATGAGCGGCCGGATGCCGGGAAAAATGATCAGCCAGGTCATAACCCCGGGTCTCCGGTCTGCACATCGATGTGAAGAAAAAGTAATCTTCGATGATCAACACCGGGTGTGAATCGAAAGTGATGCGCGGATAAAAAAAGCCCGGCACGAGGCCGGGCTAACGGGGGTTTGGCGCATATCGGCAAAGGACCGGTTCACCATGCGCCAGAAGTAAATCTAACGATTCGCTTATACACGCGCAATCTATTAATTTCGCAGGTAATGTGATGCGGCGCACGGAGTCCGCATTATGTTAATCTGAAATCACAAAAGTACGCAGAATAAATGGGTGAAAATCCCGCGATGCAACGCGCCATTAAATCACCGGCAAAAATCCGCAGTCGGCTGGAAAAGCCTTGTACAGCAAGCATCCGTCGAGATTTCCCAAATAAATCCGACGAAAGGCGTTTGGCCGATTTCCGCTAAACCGCCCGCGATGATGCGGGCGCCCTGCATGCAGCGTGCCTTTTGTGCGCCAACGCACCATACCGAACCATTAATCGATAGCCGAGCAGAGATAATCAGCCGCCGCCTTCATCATAACAAATTCGAGAATAGCGAAGATATTTGAACATTTCAAATCCGCCGACAAATCCCGCACCATCGAATCAACTGATTTTATTCATTCGATGAAATGGATCGCAGTATTGCCGGTGATTGCCGGTGATTGCCGGCGATTCGCTCGAGCTAGCCAAACGGCTGGAACGGCCGGCTGAAAACGGGTGCTTACATCACTCGCAAACCGAGTTCGGTCACCAGCACGGCTGCCTGCTGATGTGAAATCGTCGCGCCTTTGAACAGCGCGGCGTCGACGAGCCGCACGCCGCTCAGATCGGCTTCGCGCAGGTCGGCGCCGTCAAAGCGCGCGCCCTTCAGATGCGCGTCCTTCAGACTGCCGCCGTCGAAAACCGCCTCGCGGAAATCGACCCCCGCGAGATCGGCGTCCGAGAAATCGAGTTGTTGCAGCGTTGTCTTGCGAAACGACAGTCCGCGTAAATGCGCTCCCACCAGCAAGGTCTCGACAAAGCTCAAGCCCAGCGCCGCGCAGCCCTCGAAGTTCGCGCCGGTCAGCTTGCAGCTGTGGAACGACGCCGATGCGAGCTTCGCGCGGCGCCAACTGGTGTTGTTCAGATCGCTCGACTGGAACGCCGCGTCGACCAGATCGGCTGACGCGAAATCCGCCTCGCGGCCGCGGCAACGCACCCAGCGGCTATGCGCCAGCGTCGCGCCGAAAAACGACGTTTCGACGATCGTGCAGCGATGAAACTCAGCACCGCGCAAATCGAGTCGCGACAGATCTGCGCCTTCGAAATCGCAGTCGGTGAAATGCAGCGGCTCTTTGCTGAGCGCGACGAGGCGCTCCACGTCGGCGCGCGTGAGCGTCGCGCCGTTCACCACATGAGCTTGCGCGCCCGAAGCCGGTGTCGTTGAATCCAGTGACATGAAAATGGAGAATGAGTGGAGAATAAAAATCGGAAGACCCCAAGCGTACCGGAATGCGCGCCGCCGTGGCAGTCGAGCGCCGATGGTTTATAGTAACGGCCCATCAGAACCCCCGCCCACCATGACTTCCAACGACGCCCCCCAGAGCCCGCTGTACGCCAGGCTGCTTGCGGAAACCGCCAAAATCGGCTGGACCGAGCTCGAACGCTTTTTTGCGCGCGGCATGCTGCTGCGCGTCGCGCGCGACCTCGATCTGGTGAGCGTCGCCGAAGCCATCGCCAGCGACGACACCGCGCAAGTCACGCAATGGCTGTCGTCCGGCCTCGTCGAACGCGTGCAGGCAGACACCGCCGCCGATTTCGCCGCGCGCGATCCCGATCTGTGGGCGGTAGTCGTGTCGCCGTGGGTCTGCGTGCAGGAACGCCATTGAGCGAAAGCGCACCCGGCGCGCAGACACTCGAAGCGGCAGCGCCCGCCGTGTGCCCGCGTTACCCGTGCGCTGGCATCGGCGCGTGCTGACACTGGCGTTTCCGATCGTCCTCGCCAATCTGACGCAACCGATCCTCGGCGCGGTCGATACGGCCGTCGCCGGGCATCTGAACGGCGCATCGTATCTCGGCGGCGTCGCGCTCGGCGCACGCGACCGGCACGCGTTCCTGCAGGCGGTCAAGGTAGCGGCGTTAGGGTCCGCACTCGGCGCAGTCGGCTTCTCGCTGGTGTACTGGGGCGCGGGGACATGGATCGTCGAACGTCTGACCGATCAGGCCACAGTGCGCGCCACTGCTGAAGCTTATTTGCCGTGGGCCGCGCGGCTGATCTTCATGGCCGCGCGCGGCGCAACGCTCGCGCGGTTCTTGCCTGGCGTCGCGCGCTCTGCCAGGGGCGCCGGGGTTGCCCCCGAAGTTGCCCATTTAACCTTTGTGCAGTATGCGGTTACGGCTTGAAACAAGCGCATACATATACGGCGCACCGCTCGCCCTAGAATGCCTGCAGCCCGCGCTCTCCGCGCGAACAGTCTGCGCGGGTCAGAAGCGCCGGCGTGCCCGCGCCGGCGTTTCGCCTTTCCTTTTCTCCGCGACGCAGCGAGTGCGGCCGTCACGTATATCCTCGATGTGGACAGCCAGGCAGACCGCCTGGCCGCTTTCACATCCGGTCAAAGCGCGGCCGGCGCGGGCACCATCGAAGGCGGCCGGTCGTCGGTGGGCACGCCGTGATAGTCGCTCGGATCTTTCGGCGGCGGTCCGCCATGATGGCCGGATGGATCATTGGCGCAGCCGGTCAGGCTGGCGGCCAGCAGTAGCGCAATCAGTAGAACGCGATTCATAGACTCTCTAGACGGAATGAATATCGGCGGCAAAGCGCCAAGAGTCTACCTGCAAAGCGCTTTACACGACGGCCCCGCACGCAGCCTCCCCCTCCCATTTCGTTACGCGTGTCCTACTATGAAGGCATGACTGCCTCATCAAAGGAGACTGCCATGGACGCTGAATCGATCGCGGGTCTGGTCGGACTCGGAATAGGTCTGCTCGTACTGCTCGCCTTGTCGATTTTCGAATCGAGAACCTACCGGCGCGAACACGGCGGCGAAGGCATGGTGCATCACTGGCTGACTCATCAACACCTGCTGGACTGGATGCATCGGCGGCATTGAGGGAGAGCCGCCCGTTCGTGCGCTTGCGCACATTCCGGCTATCTAGCGAGACACTGCGCTCGCCGACTGACTTAACCGCCACGATTAACCGCAGCGACGGTCTGCCTGCCGCCGACCGTCGCGCGCCGACGCATGCCGCAAAGCTGTTGTGGCGCGCCGGCGTCAATCTCTCCAACACGCCTCAAGCGGGCACGGCGCCCGCGCACTGAGGCGTGTTGCTGTTGATGGGACGCATATAGACATGCAGACATGCGTGTTTGGTTCATTTTCAGCCCGATGCAATTCGAGATTGACTCTGGCACCCAATGCCACGTAGAATCTCGGATTCGTCGGAGCGTAGCGCAGCCTGGTAGCGCATCTGATTTGGGATCAGAGGGTCGTAGGTTCGAATCCTATCGCTCCGACCACGGAATCAAGGGGTTATGAGTTTTTACTCATAACCCCTTTTTCTATTGATCATCCGTTCGCGCTGAATAGCCCGTCTTGCCGTCACACGTACCGCATGCGACAGTGGTGACAGTGGTACAAAGAGCGGTGCAGCCCTCCCGATCGCCGCCCCGGGGACAAGGAGCTCAACATGAATCTGATCCTCTGGCGTCATGCCGAAGCCGAAGATTTCGCCTCGAGCGATCTCGCTCGCGCGCTGACCACGCGGGGTCGCAAGCAGGCACAGAACGTCGCCAAATGGCTGCGCGCCCGCCTGCCCGACGACGCCGTGATTCTCGCGAGCCCCGCGGTGCGCACCGTCCAGACCGCCGAGACGTTGAGCGACCAGTATCGCGTGGTGCGTGAACTCGCGCCCAACGCCGGCGCCAACGACGTGCTCACCGCGGCAGGCTGGCCCGAAGGCATCGCGCAAACTGTCGTAATCGTCGGCCATCAGCCGACCCTCGGCCATGTCGCCGCGCTGCTGCTTGCCAACAGCGAAGCGAGCTGGCCGCTGAAGAAGGCAGGCGTGTGGTGGATCTCCAACCGCGAGCGAAACGGCGACGAACAGGCCGTGCTGCGCGCGGCGATCAGCCCTGATCTGGTCTGAGCACGCGCGGCGAGGCGTCGAGCGCCGCCGTAGACGGTCGCGCCGCAACAACACATCCCCGGCATACGACAAGCCGCGGACGCCCAGCTTACGGGCAGTCATCCAATCGTCACGGCTTTGCCATGCGAACGTCACCAGGCGTTACTACATTGGCGAAAAAAGCAATCTCCCTTTTTTCGACCAGGACGCCACATGCGAGAACTGCCGACGCCCACCCTGCCCCTCGCTTCGATCTTCGAGTTGCGCCGCCTGCCGCGCGCCGAAGAGACGGTCACCGCCCAGCATCGCCTGCAAGTCACATGGGCACGCTCCGACGAAGAACTGCGCGAGGCCCAGCGGCTGCGCTACCGGGTGTTCGCCGATGAAATGGGCGCACGCCTGACGGGCCCGGCCGGCCTCGACGTCGATTCGTTCGATGCGTATTGCGATCATCTGCTGGTGCGCGACCTCGACACGCTGAAGGTGGTCGGCACATATCGCGCGCTGCCGCCGCATCAGGCCGCGCGCGTCGGCCGCCTGTATGCGGAGAGCGAATTCGACGTCTCGCGTCTCACACACCTGCGCGCCAAGATGGTCGAAGTGGGCCGTTCGTGCGTGCACCCCGACTACCGCAGCGGCTCGGTGATCATGTCGCTGTGGGCTGGGCTCGCCGCCTACATGAAGCACAACGGCTACGAGACGATGCTCGGCTGCGCGAGCGTCGCGATGGTCGACGGCGGTCACTACGCGGCGAATCTGTATTGCTCGCTGCGCGACAACGCGCTGACGGCGCCGGAATATCGCGCGTTTCCGCATACGCCGCTGCCGGTCGACGAGCTGCAAACGGGTGCGGACGTCGCACCGCCGCCGCTGGTGAAGGGCTATCTGCGCCTTGGCGCGAAAATTTGCGGCGCACCGGCCTGGGATCCCGACTTCAACACGGCAGACTTCCTGACGCTGTTCCGTCTGTCGGACATCAACGCACGTTATGCGCGTCACTTTTTGGGCGACGCGCTGCCGCGCTGATTGACTCGAACGCGCTCGACGCGTCTGCCAAACGCGTCTGTGCTGAGTTCACGGCAGGTTCGCGACGCGCAAAGAAAGCCCGGCGAATTTGCCGGGCTTTTTTTCAACAGTCGTTTTTTAATCGTCCGTATAAACCACGCGATACGGGATGCCCACTTTCTCCCATTCCGCGGCTTCCTGAATCAGGCTGTAATCGGTGAGCGGATTATTCGCCACCCATTCGCTCGGCAAGCGCGCTTCATAGCCGCCGTTCACCTGCGCGACTGCGATGCCGGGCAAACCGACATCGGCACGCCGCCGGCACAGCAGCGCCGCGAGCCGCAAGCAGAACAGCAGCGGCCATTCCACTTCGCGCGTTTGCGACAGCTTGCCGAGTTTGCCCGCGTGGCCAAGCACCAGCGCGGCGAGCCGCGCCTGATCGGTGCGCGAAAAGCCCGGCATATCCGCATTGCTCGCGATATAGGCCGAATGCTTGTGATACGCGCTGTGCGAGATCGACCGCCCGATTTCATGCAACGCCGCAGCCCAACCGAGGAACATGCGGTTTTCCACCCGGCGTTCTTCGTCCGGCTCATCGAACTGATCGTAGAAACTCACCGCCAGATCGCCGATGCGCCCGGCCTGCGCACGATCGACGCCATAGCGGCGCATGAAGCCCCCGGCAGTGACCGTACGCATGTCTTCGTGCTGCGAGCGGCCCAGCAGGTCATACAGCACGCCCAGACGCAATGCGCCGTCCGTCGTATCGACGTAATCGACGCCGAGTTCGTCGAACACCGCGATCATGATCGACAGACCGCCCGCCAGCACCGGGATCCGGTCGGCCTTCAACGCGACCAGCTTCAGGCGATTGACGTTCTCCGCCTTGATCAACGCGCGCTTGAGCCGTTCGAGCCCGCCGCGCGAGATGCCGTGTGTAATGCCCGGATCGTTGAAGCCGTTCGCCTCGACCAGTTCGGCCAGCGCACGCGCGGTGCCCGACGAGCCGATCGCCTGCTCCCAGCCGGCCTTCTTGTACTCGGCGGAAATGATCTGGATTTCGCGGCTCGCGGCGAGTTCGGCCTGGCGCATCGTGTATTCGTCGACATTACCCGCCGGAAAGAACGCGCGGCTATGGCTCACGCAGCCGATATACAGGCTTTCCATCTTGATCGGCGTGTAGTGCGAACCAATGATGAATTCCGTCGAGCCGCCGCCGATGTCCACCACCAGCCGCTTGCCCGAGCTCGCGGGCACCGAGTGTGCGGCCCCGGCGTAGATCAGGCGCGCTTCTTCACGGCCGGCGATCACTTCGATCGGGAAGCCGAGCGCGGCTTGCGCCTCACCGAGAAACTCGTTGGCGTTCTTGGCGATGCGCAGCGTGTTGGTGGCGACCGCGCGAACGTGATCGGGATGAAAGTCGCGCAGCCGTTCGCCGAAGCGCTTCAGCGCGTCCCAGCCGCGCACTTGCGACGCGCGATCGAGCATCTTGTCGCGCGACAGACCGGCGGCGAGGCGCACCGGTTCGCGCAACGCGTCGACCTGATAGATCTGGCTGCCCGCGTCGGTTTCCTCGACCCTGCCCACAATCAGGCGGAAGCTGTTGGAGCCGAGATCCACGGCAGCGAGGAGTTGTGGAGTATTGACCATCGATTGAGCGGGCTCCATGCGCGCGAGCGCGGCGGCCGAGGATGCGGAAGACGCCGAACGTCCCTCGGGCGCCGTATGCGCCTTATAGCCGGCCGCGCTGTTAAAAGACGCCATTTTAAGCGTACCGGACCTCACGGTGTCACCTTGCAGTGTTGGGTGTGCGCCATGGTCCCATAAACACTGCGTCATATTGACGACACGCGGCAAATGCGGCGTAGAATTTGAGACATCTAAAATGTCATAACAATGTAATCATACTGTGAGAATTTCCGAGCGTCTTTCCGCCTCCGTTCCTGACATTCCATTCTCGCTGCCGATGTCCATCCGCTACCCCTTATTGAATCGCGAGCTGGGCATTCTAGGTTTTAACGAGCGTGTGTTGGCACAAGCTGCCGACCCCGCCGTCCCTTTGCTCGAGCGACTGCGTTTTATCTGCATCACCAGTAGCAACCTCGACGAATTCTTCGAAGTCCGCATGGCCGGGCTGCAGGAACAGATGCGCGACAACCCGGGCGCGCTGTCGCCCGACGGCATGTCTCTCCAGCATGTGTACGACCTCGTCGTCGAACGCGCGCAGAGGCTCGTGCATCGTCAGTACACGATGCTGAACGACACGGTGTTCACGGCGCTCGAAGCGGAAGGCATTTACTTCCACGGCACTGAAGCGTGGAACGAAGCGCAAACCGAATGGGCGCGCAACTACTTCTTCGACGAACTGCTGCCCGTGCTCACGCCGATCGGACTCGACCCGGCGCATCCCTTCCCACGCGTGCTCAACAAGAGCCTGAACTTCGTCGTCGAACTGGAAGGCAAGGACGCCTTCGGCCGCCAGGCGATGATGGGCATCGTCCAGGCGCCGCGCGCGTTGCCGCGCCTCGTGCGGATGCCACAGGAGCTGTCGGGTTATCCGCACGGCTTCGTGCTGTTGAGCTCGCTGTTGCAGCGCTTTGTGGGCGAGCTGTTTCCGAATCTGGTGGTGCGCAGCTGCAACCAGTTTCGCATCACCCGCAATAGCGAACTGTTCGTCGACGAAGACGAAATCACCAATCTGCGCGTCGCGTTGCAGGGCGAATTGCCGGCGCGGCATCTGGGCAATGCGGTGCGGCTGGAAGTGTCGGCGGAAACACCCGCGCACGTCGTGCGGCGCCTGCTCGACGAAGGCAATCTGTCGGACAAGGACTGCTATTACGCTAACGGCCCCGTCAATCTGGTGCGGCTGATGCAATTGCCGGAGATGGTGGACCGGCCCGACCTGAAGTTCGTGCCGCACATCCCCGCCATACCGTCGCGAATCGCCAACAGCACCAGCCTGTTCGACATGATCGATCAGGACGACGTGCTGCTGCATCATCCGTACGAGAGCTTTCAGCCGGTGCTCGAACTGCTGTTGCAAGCGGCCAAAGATCCGAACGTGGTGGCAATCAAGCAGACGATCTATCGCACCGGCACCGATTCGCCGCTGATGGACGCGCTGATGCAAGCCGCCCGCAACGGCAAGGAAGTCACGGTGGTGGTCGAACTGCTCGCGCGCTTCGACGAAGAAACCAACATCAACTGGGCATCGCAGCTCGAAGCGGTGGGCGCACACGTGGTGTACGGCGTGGTGGGTCACAAGTGCCACGCGAAGATGATGCTGATCGTGCGGCGCGTGTCGGCGGGCGGCAAGACCTCGCTCAAGCGTTATGCGCACCTCGGCACCGGCAACTATCATCCGCGCACCGCACGGCTTTACACCGACTTCGGCCTGATGACCGCCGACCAGAAAATCTGCGAGGACGTCCATCACGTGTTCCAGCAACTGACCGGCATCGGCGGCGAATTGCGGCTGCATGAGTTGTGGCAATCGCCGTTCTCGCTGCATCCGAAAATGGTCGAAGCGATCCGGGCGGAAGCCGAGCATGCGCGCGCCGGCAGGAAAGCGCGCATCGTCGCGAAGATGAATGCGCTGCTCGAGCCGACCGTGATCGCCGAGTTGTACGAAGCGTCGCAAGCGGGCGTGAAGATCGATCTGATCGTGCGCGGCGTGTGCTCGCTGCAACCGGGCGTGCCCGGCCTGTCGGAGAACATCACGGTGCGCTCGATTGTCGGGCGCTTTCTCGAACATCATCGCATCTTCTATTTCTACGACGGCGGCAAGGAGCAGGTGTATCTGTCGAGCGCCGACTGGATGGACCGCAACTTCTTCCGGCGTGTGGAAGTGGCGTTCCCGGTCAACAACCGCCGTTTGAAGCGGCGTGTGATTGCTGAAGGCCTGTCGGCGTTTCTCGGCGACAACCAGTCCGCGTGGCTGATGCAAAGCGACGGACACTATCGCCGGCGCCAGCCGGGCAAATCGTCGCGCAATGCGCAGATGAGCTTGCTGAGCAAATTCTGTTCGTGAGCGAATCGGCAAGCCAGCCAGGCTCGTAAAAAAGCCCGCCTTGAATCAAGGCGGGCTTTTTTTCAGGTCGACGCTCTTCAAGCCGGCGCCGGTTGCCTGCGCGCCGTGCGATACACCGGGAAGCGCACGGTGAAGGTGCTGCCGCGCCCCTCTTCGCTCTTCACCTCGAGTTGCGCATCGTGCCGTTGCAGCACATGCTTGACGATCGCGAGCCCGAGGCCGGTACCGCCGGTATCGCGCGAACGGCTGCGGTCGACACGATAGAAGCGCTCGGTGAGCCGCGGGATGTCCGCCGCAGGAATCCCCAGGCCGCTGTCGGTGACCGAAAACACCGCGCTGCCGCCATTCGCGTGCCAGTCCACCTGGATCAGGCCGCCATCCGGCGTGTAGCGGATCGCGTTGGTCACGAGGTTGCCGAACGCGCTGAGAATTTCTGTTTCGACGCCCGTGACCGTGAGCCCTTCGTCGGCGTCGAAGAGGATCTTGTGATGGTCGCTCGACAGGCTCTCCGCGTCGTCTTTCAGATGCCGCAGCACCGCGCGCATGTCGATCATCTGATCGCTTGGCGGCTTGTTGTCGCCTTCCAGTTTGGCGAGCACCAGCAGATCGTTGACGATGTGCCGCATGCGCGAGGCCTGCTGCTCCATCAGATCGAGATAGCGCGAGCGTTCTGCTTCGCTCAACGGCAACTCGCGCATCGTCTCCAGAAAACCCGAGAGCACGGTGAGCGGCGTCTTCAGCTCATGCGATACATTGGCGACGAAGTCACGGCGCATCGCGTCCGTGCGCTCCAGCTCGGTGATGTCTTGCGACAGCACCAGCTTGCGATTTTCGCCGTACGGAAACACCTGCACCGACAGCACGTTCTGGCGCTTGTCGCCCATCCCGCGCATGATCAGCATCTCTTCGTAACGATGCAAACTCAGATAGCGGACGAAGTCGGGCTGGCGCACCAGATGCGTGATGTGCTGGCGCAGATCGCGTTTCGCGTCGAGCCCGAAGTGGAGTTCCGAGATCGCGTTGCACCACTCGATCTGGTCGTGATCGTCGAGCATCGCGACGCCGTTCGGCGAAGCCTGGATCGCCTGGATGAAACGCGAGTGCTGCTGCTCGACCTGACGTACCTGTGCATGCCAGCGCTTCGCGAGCTTATGCAGACGGTAATAGATTTCGCCCCAGACGCCAGGCGCGCTCGGCACTTCGCCATAGACCGGCGCGTCGAGCAAACGCCATAGGCGCTGCTTGTGAAAAGTGCCGAAGAGGCTCTGTGCGAGCAGCAAAACGATCGCGAGGGCCAGTCCTGCCTTGACGTTCACGAGTGCGCCGACCACCGCGCACAGAACAGCCAGCAGCACGACCGACACGAGGGAGCGCGCCCAGATGATGTTCATGTTCTAGCGATCGAAGAGAAAACCGTACGCGCCGTGGTCCGGGACCGCGACGCCAATTCGTCACGTGCGTGACACAGGTGGCGTGAGCGCCGTTACCAGGGCCTTCGAAACTTTCGGCGCGACCGAAAGAAGTCAGGCGCTCTTCGCGAGCCGGTAACCGCTGCCGCGCACCGTCTCAATCATAGCATCGCACCCGGCCGGCTTGAGCGCCGCGCGCAGACGCTTGATGTGCACATCCACCGTGCGTTCTTCGACGAACACGTGATCGCCCCACACCTGGTCGAGCAGTTGCGTGCGGCTGTGCACTCGCTCCGGATGCGTCATGAAGAAGTGCAGCAGACGGAATTCGGTCGGGCCGAGATCGAGCTTGATCTCGCTGCCTTCGGCATGCGCGGCCACCCGGTGCGTTGCCGGGTCGAGCTTCAGACCGTTGATCGCGACGACGTCTTCGGTCAGCTGCGGCGCGCGGCGGCGCAACACCGCCTTGATACGCGCCATCAGTTCCTTCGGCGAAAACGGCTTGGTGACGTAGTCGTCGGCGCCGATTTCGAGGCCCAGCACCTTGTCCTGCTCGTCGCCGCGCGCGGTCAGCATGATGATCGGAATGTGCTTGGTGCGTTCGTTGTTGCGTAGATCGCGTGCGAACGCGATGCCCGACTTGCCCGGCAACATCCAGTCGAGCAGGACGAGGTCGGGCAACACATCGCTGATCAGATTCTGCGCCTGCTCCGCGTTGTACGCGCGAATCGGGCAGTGTCCGGCGTGTTGTAAATTGACCGAAATCAGTTCGGAAATGGCGGGCTCATCTTCAATGACGAGAATGCTGCTGGGCATCGGCACCTCTTTGACCTTTATCCAGAGTTAACTGAGGGCTTCGCGTTCGAGCGCGTCGCGCGACTTGTGCCGAACGTCAGTACCCTTGACGATGTAGATGATGAATTCGGCGATGTTCTTCGCGTGGTCGCCGATCCGCTCGATCGCCTTGGCGATGAACAGGAAGTCGAGGCCCACCGAGATCGAGCGCGGATCTTCAGTCATGTATGAAATCAGCTTGCGCACGAACGCGCGGAATTCCTCGTCGATCGCCTTGTCGTCGCGCACGATCTGCGCGGCGGCCACCGTGTCGAGGCGCGCGAACGCATCCAGCGCGCGGCGCAGAATCGACACCGCCATCTCGCCCGACAACTTGATCTCGGCGATATTGATGGTGCGCGACGCGCCGTCTTCCATCAGTCGCTTGGTGCGCTTGGCGATCTTTTCGGCTTCGTCGCCGGCGCGCTCGAGATTCGTGATGGTCTTCGAAATCGCGATCAGGAGGCGCAGGTCACGCGCGGCCGGCTGACGGCGCGCGATGATGTTGCTGCACTCTTCGTCGATATCGACTTCCATCTGGTTCAGGCGATCTTCCGCGGCGATCACCTGCTCGGCGATGTCGAGATCGAATTCGTTGAGCGCCTGCATCGCGTTGACGATCTGCGATTCGACCAGACCGCCCATCTCGAGAACCTTCGACGAAACGAGATTCAGGTCGGCGTCGAACTGGCTGGACAGGTGTTTATCGGGCATGTCGTACTCCGTTATTTTGCTCGTCGGCTTAGCCGAAGCGGCCGGTGATGTAGTCCTCGGTTTCCTTGCGGACCGGCTTGATGAAGATCTTTTCAGTGTCGCCGAATTCGATCAGTTCGCCGAGGTACATATAGGCAGTGTAGTCCGAACAGCGGGCCGCCTGCTGCATGTTGTGGGTCACGATCACCACCGTGTAATCGCTCTTCAATTCGGCGATCAGTTCCTCGATACGGCCCGTCGAAATCGGGTCGAGTGCGGAGCACGGCTCGTCGAGCAGCAGCACTTCAGGACGGATCGCAATGCCGCGGGCGATACACAGGCGCTGCTGCTGGCCGCCCGACAAACCGTAGCCGCTCTGGCCCAGCTTGTCCTTTACCTCGTTCCACAGCGCGGCCTTGGTCAACGCCCATTCCACGCGGTCGTCCATTTCCGAACGCGGCAGCGTTTCGAACATCTTCACGCCGAACGCGATGTTGTCGTAAATCGACATCGGAAACGGCGTCGGCTTCTGGAACACCATGCCGATCCGCGCGCGCAGCAGCGAAATATCGCGCCTGGAAGTCAGCAGGTTTTCGCCGTCCATCAGGATCTCGCCTTCGGCCCGCTGCTCCGGATAGAGCGCGTACATCTTGTTGAAGGTGCGCAGCAGCGTGGACTTGCCGCAACCCGACGGGCCGATGAACGCGGTCACCTTGCCTTCGGGAATGTGCAAATTGATGTTCTTCAGCGCGTGATACTTGCCGTAGAAGAAATTCAGGTCGTTGACCTCGATCTTCGGACGCGACGGCGTTTGTGCCTGGCCGCTTTGGGCGGGATCGAAACCGGCGGGCGCGGTGGCGCGCGCGATCGGATTGATTTGAGTTTCTGCCATATTCATCGGATTACACTCCGCCCTTACTTATTCGAAAAGATCGTACGCGCGAGGATGTTCAGTCCCAGCACCGCGAGCGTGATCAGGAAAACGCCGGCCCACGCGAGCGATTGCCATTGCGCGAACGGGCTCATCGCGAACTTGTAGATCGTGACCGGCAGGTTCGCGACCGGCTGGCCCATGTCGAACGAGAAAAACTGGTTCGACAGCGCCGTGAAGAGCAGCGGCGCGGTTTCGCCGGCGATCCGCGCGACGCCGAGCAGCACGCCGGTGACGATACCGGCAATGGAGGCCTTCAGCGTGATCGACAGCACCATTTTCCACTTCGGCGTGCCGAGCGCGAAAGCGGCTTCACGCAGCGCGTTCGGCACCAGCTTCAGCATGTTTTCCGTGGTGCGGATCACGATCGGAACCTGCAGCAGCGCGAGCGCGAACACGCCGGCCCAGCCGCTGAAGTGGCCCATCTTCGCGACGACCAGCGCATAGACGAACAGACCCACCACGATCGAGGGCGCCGACAACAGAATGTCGTTGATAAAACGCGTGATGCTCGCGAGCCAGCCTTTCTGGCCGTATTCGGCCAGATACACGCCGGCGAGGATGCCGATCGGCGTGCCCACGAACGTCGCGAGCGCGACCAGCATCAGACTGCCGACGATCGCGTTGGCGAGACCGCCGCCATCGGTGTTCGGCGGGGGCGTGGATTGCGTGAACAATTCGACCGACAGGCCGCCGATACCGAGACGCAGCGTCGTATACAGAATCCACACGAGCCAGAGGAGACCGAAGGCCATCGCCCCGAGCGACAGCGTCAGCGCGACGGCGTTCTTCAGGCGGCGACGGCCTTGCAGACGCACGCGCATCGCTTCGAGCGCGGCGGCGTCATTCGAACCCGGCATGTTCAACGTGGGCTGGCTCATTTCGCGCCCTCCCCTTTTTCGAGGCGAAGCAGCATAACCTTCGAGATCGCCAGCACGATGAAAGTAATCACAAACAGGATCAGGCCGAGTTCCATCAGCGCCGACGTATGCAGGCCCGCGTCAGCTTCAGCGAACTCGTTGGCGAGCGCCGAGGTAATGCTGTTGCCCGGCGAAAACAGCGACACGTTGTCGAGCAGATTGGTGTTGCCGATCACGAAGGTGACCGCCATCGTCTCGCCGAGCGCGCGGCCGAGGCCGAGCATCACGCCGCCGATCACACCGCTCCTGGTGAAGGGCAGCACGATCCTCCACATCACTTCCCAGGTCGTGCAGCCGATGCCGTATGCCGATTCCTTCAACAGGACCGGCGTGACTTCGAACACGTCGCGCATGACCGAGGCGATATACGGAATGATCATGATCGCGAGAATCACGCCCGCGCACAGAATGCCGATGCCGATGGGCGCGCCCTGAAACAGCGCGCCGACGAGCGGAATGCCGCCGAGCACCGCGCCGAGCGGCTTTTCGAACCACGTCGCGAAGATCGGCGCGAACACCAGCAGGCCCCACATGCCGTAGACGATCGACGGAATCGCAGCGAGCAGTTCGATCGCGATGCCGAGCGGACGACGCAGCCAGGCTGGCGAGAGTTCGGTCAGGAAGAGCGCGATGCCGAAGCTGACGGGCACCGCGATGATGAGTGCAATGATCGAGGTGGCGATCGTGCCGTAGATCGGCACCAATGCGCCGAATTGCTTGCTGGGTGGATCCCAGTCGGCGGTCCACAGGAAGCTGAGGCCGAATTGCTTGATCGACGGCATGGACGCGACGATCAGCGAGACGATGATGCCGCCGAGCAGCAGCAGCGTAACAATGGCGGCGAGGCGTGCGAGGCCGCCGAAAATAACGTCGCCGGCGCGGCTGGGCGCTTTCTGCTGCGCCGAACTGCCGGGCGGTGTCGACCTGGTCGCGCCAGACGCTAAATGGATATCGGACATGAGAGCCTGATGGACCTGTTTCCAGTTGTCGGATGACATGTGTCGTGCGGCCGGCAATGCCGTTGGCCGTCCTCACATGAGGACGGCCAACGTCTTACGAGATGCGACTGCTTACCGCTTCGCTTATTCCGCGAGCGGCTTGCCCGAAGCGTCCTTCACCTTCGCCTTCCATTGCGTGCGGATTTCCGACACAACCGAATCCGGCAGCGAGATGTAGTCCAGGTCGTTTGCGGCTTGCGTGCCGTTCTTGAACGCCCAGTCGAAGAACTTCAGCGTTTCGGCGCCTTGCGGAGCCTTCTCCTGCGTCGTGTGCAGCAGCACGAACGTCGCGCCGACGACCGGCCATGCGTTCTTGCCCGGCTCGTTCGTCAGGATCTGGTAGAACGACTTCGACCAGTCCGCGCCCGCTGCCGCTGCCTTGAACGTTTCCGTCTTCGGCTCGACCACCGTGCCCGTCGAGTTCTTCAGCGCGACATACGTCATGTGGTTCTGCTTCGCGTACGCCCATTCCACGTAGCCGATTGCGCCCGGCAGGCGTTGCACGAAGGCTGCGACGCCGTCGTTGCCCTTGCCGCCCGTACCGGTCGGCCAGTTGACCGTCGAACCTTCACCAACCTTCGACTTCCAGTCTGCGTTGACCTTCGACAGATAGTTCGTCCAGATGAAGCTGGTGCCCGAACCATCGGCGCGGCGCACCACGGCGATGTCGGTATCCGGCAGCTTGACCTTCGGGTTCAGTGCCACGATCGCCGGATCGTTCCACTTCTTGATCTTGCCCAGGTAGATGTCGCCGAGCACTTCGCCCGACAGCGTCAGTTCAGCCGGCTTCACGCCCGGCACGTTCACGACCGGCACCACGCCGCCGACCACCGTCGGGAACTGGAACAGGCCTTCCTTGGCGAGTTCGTCGTCCTTCAGCGGGGCGTCCGAACCGGCGAAGTCGACCGTCTTGGCGACGATCTGCTTCACGCCGCCCGACGAACCGATACCCTGGTAGTTAACCTTACCGCCGCCGGACTTCTGGTAGGCGTCGGCCCACTTCGTGTAGATCGGTGCTGCGAAGGTGCTGCCCGCGCCGGTGATGTCTGCGGCCTGCGCTGCGATCGCGAAAAGCGCGCCAGCGACGCCAGCGAACACGGTTTGCATCAATTTCATGAGACCTCCAAGGGTGTGAGCGGATGACACGAACACCGCGAAGCTTAGGGTCTCTTTATGACAGTAACGTGACCAATCATGAAACGTATGTGACAACCGGATTACTAATGTGAAAGGCGTTTTGACAGCTGAATCGGCGTTTTTACGATGTTGCCGCTGTAACTGTAGAGATTAGGTGAAAAAGATGGGGCGCGAACGTTTGCGTGAACTTTTGTGCACGACGAACGGGACGTGACGCGGGATTTTGGGGTTTGGCGGATGCCGGTTCTGGACGTGCCGGTTGCGGACAATCGGGTGATGGTCCGCAACCGGCACCGCCTGGCAGTCGTGTTCGCTTAAGCCGTAGCCAGCTTCACAGCGTTAGCGATCGTTTCGGCATGGTGGACCGCGTCATTGACGTGCTCCGCCTCGACCATCACGCGCAGCACCGGCTCAGTGCCCGATGCGCGGATCAGCACGCGGCCGCGACCATTTAGCGCCCCCTCGGCGTTGCTGATCGCCCGACGGATCGCGTCGCTGCCCTTCCAGTCGGCGCCCGGCTGCATCCGCACATTGATCAGCTTCTGCGGGAACAGTGTGACGCCCTCGAGCAATTCGGCGAGCGTCTTGTCGCTGCGCTTCATTGCCGCCAGCACCAGCAGCGCCGACACGATGCCGTCGCCGGTTGAATGGCGGTCAAGGGAGAGGATATGGCCGGAGCCTTCGGCGCCCAATTGCCAGCCGTGCTCGCGCAACTGCTCGAGCACGTAGCGGTCGCCCACTGCCGCGCGGACAAACTTCACACCGGCTTGCTGCAACGCGACTTCGACTGCCATGTTGGTCATCAAGGTGCCGACCGCGCCTTCCACCTTACCGTCCGTCGCGATCCGGTCTTTCACCAGCACGTACAGCAGTTCGTCGCCGTTATACAGGCGGCCGGCCGCGTCCACGACCTGCAAGCGGTCGGCGTCGCCGTCGAGCGCGATGCCGAGGTCCGCATGGTTTGCCCGCACCGCACGCACCAGCGCGTCCGGCGCGGTCGCGCCCACGCCGTCGTTGATGTTGAAGCCGTTCGGCGCGACGCCGATCGGGATCACGTCGGCGCCGAGTTCATGGAACACGTGCGGCGCGATGTCATACGCGGCGCCGTGGGCACAGTCGACCACCAGTTTCAGGCCGCGCAGGTCGAACGCAGCCGGGAATGTGCTCTTGCAGAACTCGATGTAGCGGCCGGCGGCGTCGTCGAGACGCCGGGCCTTGCCGAGTTGTTCGGACGCCGCGCACGCGAGCGGCAAATCGAGTTGCTCTTCGATCTGCAATTCCGCTTCGTCCGGCAGCTTGTTGCCGTCGGCGGAGAAGAACTTGATGCCGTTGTCGTAATACGGATTGTGCGACGCGCTGATCACTACGCCTGCGGCAAGCCGCAGCGCGCGCGTCAGATAGGCGATGCCCGGCGTCGGCATCGGGCCGGCCAGCATCACGTCGACGCCTGCTGCGGAAATTCCCGCTTCGAGCGCGGCTTCGAGCATGTAGCCCGAGACGCGGGTGTCCTTGCCGATCAGCACCGTGGGCCGCGCGCCCGTCCTGGCCCAGCGATCCGCGCCCGCGAGCACCTTGCCGGCCGCGTAGCCGAGCCGCAATACAAATTCCGGCGTGATGGGCCCCTCGCCAACCTTGCCCCGAATCCCGTCCGTTCCGAAATAACGACGTGCCATATTTTATGTTCCTCCTTGCTTGCGGGCTCAGCGGCGCACACGGCTGTGATTCGCCGCGTCGCGCATGGCTGCCCATACTTTCAATGCATCTACTGTTTGCGCAACGTCATGCACGCGCAAGATTGCGGCACCCCGCTCGGCGGCGCACACCGCTGCGGCAATGCTGCCCGCGACACGCTCCGGCGCCGGACGCCCGACCACTGCGCCGACCATCGACTTGCGCGACATGCCCGCGAGTATCGGGAACGGCGGCTTCGCGTGCGGCGCCGTGTCCGGCAGATGCGCGAGCAGCGCGTAATTATGTTCGACCACCGCCTTGCCGAAGCCGAATCCCGGGTCGACACTGATCCGCGCGCGGGCGACACCGGCTTGCATCAACGTCGCCACGCGCTCTTCGAGAAAGCCACGGACTTCGGCCACCACATCCTCATAGGCAGGCTCGCCGAGCTGCATGGTTTGCGGCTCACCGAGCATATGCATTACGCACAGACCGCATCGACTGTCGCGCACCGCGTCGATCGCGCCGGGCATCCGGAATCCCCAGATGTCGTTGATCAGGTCGGCGCCCGCGCTCAATGCGCGGCGCATAACTTCCGGCTTGTATGTGTCGACCGACAGCGGCACATTCGCGCCGCGCAGTTGCTCGACTAGCGGAATCACCCGCTCCAACTCCTCGTCGAGCGGCACCGGCGGCGCGCCCGGGCGAGTCGACTCGCCGCCGATGTCGATGATGTCGGCGCCATCGAGCAGCATGCGTTCGGCCTGGCGCAGCGCGTCGCCGCGCATCGCGTACTTGCCGCCGTCGGAGAAGGAATCGGGTGTGACGTTCAGAATGCCCATCACCAACGGGCGTTCAAAGGTCAGTTTGAAGCGGCCGCATTGCAGCGGCTCGGGCATGGGAAAAGCGGGGAATTCAGCGTTCAACACGTTCGACACGTAGTGGATCATTCAGATAAAACGGACAAATGCAAAACGGGCCGGTGTGAATCACACCGGCCCGCACTTTCTTCCTGTCGCCTATCAGGCCGGCGCTGTTGCACTGCCCGGCTTGACCTCGGTGCCCGGGCTGCCGCCCGACGAGGCGTCGCTTGCCGACGGCGGCGAACTCTTCGGCGAACGCGGCGGACGGCCTGCCATGATGTCGTTGATCTGATCGGCGTCGATCGTTTCCCACTCCATCAGCGCGGCGGTCATGGCTTCGACCTTGTCGCGGTTCTCGCCCAGCAGGCTCTTCGCGAGATTGTACTGTTCGTCCAGCACGCGGCGGATTTCCGCATCGACCTTCTGCTGCGTCGCTTCCGAAATGGTCCGCGTGAAGCCACGGCCGAACGGCGTTGCGTCGTTTTCGTCGTCGACGTACACCATCGGTCCGAGCGCATCCGTCATACCAAAGCGAGCCACCATGGCGCGAGCCGTCTGCGTCGCCTTGTTGAAGTCGTCCGATGCGCCGGTGCTGATCAGGTTCAGGAACAGTTCTTCCGCGACACGACCGCCGAACAGGATCGCGAGACGATCCAGCAGGTAGTCCTTCGAATACGTTTCGTTGTCATGCTCCGGCAACTGCCACGTGACGCCCAGCGCACGGCCGCGCGGAATGATCGTGACCTTGTGCACCGGATCGGCCTTCGGCAACAGCTTGGCGATCACCGCGTGACCCGACTCGTGATACGCCGTGGCGCGCTTCGATTCTTCGCGGATCACGGCCGACTTGCGCTCCGGCCCCATGAAGATCTTGTCCTTCGCGTCTTCGAAGTCCGTCATTTCGACGATGCGCTTGCCGCGGCGCGCCGCGAACAAGGCTGCTTCGTTCACGAGGTTCGCCAGATCGGCGCCCGAGAAGCCCGGCGTGCCGCGTGCGATCACCGCAGCGTCGACGTCGTTCGAAATCGGCACCTTGCGCAGGTGAACCTTCATGATGTGCTCGCGGCCGCGGATGTCTGGCAGACCCACGTACACCTGGCGGTCGAATCGGCCCGGACGCAGCAACGCCTTGTCGAGCACGTCCGAACGATTCGTTGCAGCGATCACGATCACGCCCGAGTTCGCCTCGAAGCCGTCCATCTCGACCAGCATCTGGTTCAAGGTCTGTTCGCGTTCGTCGTTACCGCCGCCCATGCCGGCGCCGCGATGACGGCCGACCGCGTCGATTTCGTCGATGAACACGATACACGGCGCATGCTTCTTCGCCTGCTCGAACATGTCGCGCACGCGGGCCGCGCCGACGCCGACGAACATTTCGACGAAGTCCGAACCGGAGATGCTGAAGAACGGCACCTTCGCTTCGCCGGCGATAGCGCGCGCCAGCAGCGTCTTACCGGTTCCCGGCGGGCCGACCAGCAGCACGCCGCGCGGAATGCGGCCACCGAGCTTCTGGAACTTCTGCGGATCGCGCAGGAAGTCGACCAGTTCGGAGACTTCTTCCTTGGCTTCGTCGCAACCGGCGACGTCGGTGAAATTGATTGCGTTGTTGTTTTCGTCGATCAGACGCGCACGGGATTTGCCGAACGAGAACGCACCGCCTTTCCCGCCCCCCTGCATCTGTCGCATCATGTAGAACCAGAAACCGATGATCAGGATCGTCGGCCCGAGGTAGTACAGCGCGGACACCAGCGCATTCGGTTCGTCATCGGCCTTGCCGCTCACCTGAACGCCATACTTCATCAGATCGCCGACCATCCAGATGTCGCCCGGCGACACGATCTGGTACTTCTGGCCGTCTGCTGGAGTGACCGTGAGGTTCCGCCCCTGAACGATGACAGTCTTGACTTTGCCGTTCTTCGCGTCGTCCATGAACTGCGAATAGGAAACGCCTTCCTGGACACGGGGCTTGTCGAACTGCTTGAACACCGTAAACAGCACCAGTGCGATAACCAGCCACACTGCTGCCTTCGAAAACATATTGTTGTTCAAAGCACCACTCCTTCACTTAGACGGGCGCCTACATTTGCCTTGCGGCACCACGAAAGCATTCTAATCCAGTCCGCAGACCCCTGCCATAAGGTTTCGCTACCACAGAAATAGCGTAGCGGGTTGTTGCAGCGCCATTTTCCGGCGCCACGGAGCCCTTATCGGCCCATCCGGAACTGTCCTGCAGCGCCCCTTTCATGCTGGCCGCTTCAGATGCTTACCCAAAATAAACGTTTCTGACGATTTGTCCCGCGACGCTTTCGGCTTGCGGGCCGCCACCACCTTGAACTGATGCTTGAACTTTTCGACAATCTGGCTGTAACCGCTGCCGTGAAAGCATTTGACTAAAAGGGCACCATCCGGCTTCAAGTGATTTTGCGAGAATTCCAGCGCGAGATCGCACAAATGCTCGATCCGCGCGGCATCCGCCACCGCCACTCCCGACAGGTTGGGCGCCATATCCGAAATTACAAGATCAACCTGGCGCTCGCCGACTAATTCTTCCAGTTGGACCAGCACCGAGTCTTCGCGGAAGTCGCCCTGAATGAAATGGACGTCGGCGATCGGCTCCATCGGCAGGATGTCCAGCGCGATGATGGTGCCGTCAATGCCACCCTCGCGCTCGGCGTCGCGTTGCGTGCCCTTGGCGAGCTTGTTGCGGGCGTACTGGCTCCAGCTGCCCGGCGTGGAGCCGAGGTCGACGATCACCTGGCCGGGCCGGATCAGCTTGTCCTGCTCGTCGATTTCCTTGAGCTTGTAGGCTGCGCGGGCGCGATAACCCTCCCGTTGCGCCATTTTTACGTACGGGTCGTTGATGTGATCGTGCAACCACGCCGTATTGAACTTGTTTTTTGCCATTAAACGTTGAACTCTTGCTGCGTGATGTCGCGCTTTAGGGGATAATACGCGGTTAATTCGCGCGGCCACCGCCAAAACTGGCAGTCATCCGCGATTCTGTTGTTCTGACGCGCCGCCCTGCGCAAAATGCCGAATCTCTCGGAAATGCAGGTGCCGCCATTTTAGTCGAGTCTCCCACTTTCCATGCCAGCCCTCAAAGTCTCTTCCGACCAACGCGCCGAGTTGCGCTCCCAGGCACATGCGCTCAAACCGGTCGTGCTCGTCGGCGCCGAAGGGTTGACCGACGCCGTGCTCGCCGAAATCAAGGTCCACCTTGGCGCGCATCAGCTGATCAAAATCCGCGTGTTCGGCGACGAACGCGAGGAACGCATCGCCATCTACGAACAGATCTGCGACAAGCTCAACGCCGCGCCGATCCAGCATATCGGCAAGCTGCTGGTGATCTGGAAGCCGGAAGCCGCGCAACCGGCCGTGAAGGCGCGGCGCGGCGCCCTGCCGAGCGCCCGCGAAGCCGCGGTCGACGCCAAACCGGGTAAAGGCCGCGCGCCTCGCGTGGTCACGGTCGTGAAGCCCAGCGAGATCCCGATGCGCAAGCCGAAGGCGAAAGCCGTCGTGGTGCGCGGCAATGAACGCGTAACGCAAGGCGGCAACATCAAGCGGGCCAAGAAGCGCCAGACCAGCGCGAAGCGCGCGCATCAGTCGAAGTAAGCGAATGATGACGGTGCGGGCAAGGTCCGCACTTTAACGTGTGCCGCCTGGGCAAACCGAAGCGACGCTTGCGGCGCCGCCGAGCCTCACTCAGCCGGCCACTTTCCCAGCGGAAGCTCGAGCGCCCTGCTCCGCCGCCGCTACGCCGACACCCACCGGCAGCTTCCACACCAGCGCCAGGCCCAGCAGGCTCTCGATCAGATAGAACAGACTCGACACGCCGTGCAGAATGCCGAAGCGCGTCGCATAAGCCGAATGCCCGACGTCGCTGCCCGCTTCGAGCGCGGCAATGCGCATGGCATTCATGAAAGGCTGCAACGCAAAGTAACCCACCAGCACGCATACGAGCATGCCGGCGATCAGCCAGCGCAAGCGGCGATATGCGTCGCTGCCGCGGCGAACCAGCACATTGGCCAGTCCGAGCAGCAAGATGCCGCATACCGCACCCAGTACACCTTCGATACGGAACAATTGCGCCGCAACCGCACCCGCCGTCATCCGGTCCAGCGAGGTGAACAGCACCGGCGCGACCGCATAGCCGGTCGTCAGCAAACTGCCGACCCACAACACGGTCAGCAGACGAAACAGTCGATGCGGCATCAAGGACACCGGGGCCACCTTCAAACGTAGCTCACCGCGACGACTTCGTACTCGCGCACGCCACCCGGCGCCTGGACCGATGCAACATCGCCCTCCGACTTGCCGATCAAGGCGCGCGCGATCGGCGAACTGATCGAAATCAGCCCGTCATCGATGTCCGCCTCGTCGTCGCCGACGATCTGGTATTTGACCGAAGCACCCGAATCGAGGTCTTCCAGTTCCACCGTCGCGCCGAACACCACGCGGCCGTCCGCGTCCACCTTGGACGGGTCGATGACTTGCGCACCGGCCAGTTTCGATTCGATTTCGGCAATACGGCCTTCGATGAAACCCTGCTTTTCCTTCGCCGCGTCGTATTCCGCGTTTTCCGACAGATCGCCCTGGGCACGCGCTTCCGCGATCGAGTTGATCACCGAGGGACGTTCAACCGATTTCAGGCGCTGCAATTCATCGCGCAACATTTCTGCGCCGCGCTTCGTCAATGGAATAGTGCTCATAAACAACTCTAGAGGCTAAAAAACGGCCATAAAAAAAATCACCGCGGTTAAGTGCATTCCGCGCGGGCCAGAGCACCGGGGAAACCCGGGCTCAAGCATCTGCGGAACGCCGCTTAACCGCGGCACTTACATCCTGGACAGATATTCGAAGCCTTAGTTTAGGCGAGCGTGGAGTCCTTGTAAATCATAGACTTCCAGGTTCTTCAAATAGCGCAAACCTTCCACTGCGGCCCGCGCGCCGGACATCGTCGTGTAGTACGTGACCTTGTTCGCCTGCGCGCTCATGCGGATCGAGCGCGAATCGGCAATCGCGGCGCGGGTTTCGTCGACGGTCGTGAAGACCAGCGCGATCTCGCCGTTCTTGATCATGTCGACGATGTGCGGACGGCCGTCCTTCACCTTGTTGACGACCTTGACCGGCACGCCTGCCGCTTCGATCGCGGCAGCCGTGCCCTTGGTCGCGACGATCGGATAGCCGAGCTCGTGCAACATGTGCGCGACTTCGACGGCCTTCGGCTTGTCGGCGTCCATCACGGTCAACAGCACCGTGCCCGACTCCGGCAGACGCGAACCCGCCGCGAGCTGCGACTTGAAGAGCGCCTCGCCGAACGTCTGCCCCACACCCATCACTTCACCGGTCGAACGCATTTCCGGTCCGAGCACCGGGTCGACTGCCGGGAACTTGACGAACGGGAACACCGCTTCCTTCACGCTGAAGTACGGCGGATCGATTTCCTTCGTCACGCCCTGCTGCGCGAGCTTCTGGCCGACCATCGCACGCGCCGCGATCTTCGCCAGCGGCAGGCTGGTCGCCTTCGACACGTACGGCACCGTACGCGACGCACGCGGGTTCACTTCCAGCACGTAGATGATGTCTTCCTTCGCACCATCCGCCTGCGGCACTTGCTGGATCGCGAACTGCACGTTCATCAGGCCGACCACGTTCAACGCCCTGGCCATCGCGCCGGTCTGGCGCTTGAGCTCTGCAACGGTTTCCTTCGACAGCGAGTACGGCGGCAGCGAGCAAGCCGAGTCGCCCGAGTGCACACCCGCCTGTTCGATGTGCTCCATCACGCCGCCGATGAACACGGCTTCGCCATCAGAAATGCAGTCCACGTCGCATTCGATCGCATCGTTCAGGAAGCGGTCGAGCAGCACCGGCGAATCGTTCGACACCTTCACGGCCTCGCGCATGTAGCGCTCGAGATCACGCGGCTCGTGGACGATTTCCATCGCGCGGCCACCCAACACGTACGACGGGCGCACCACCAGCGGATAGCCGATTTCGTCGGCGAGCTTGAGCGCTTCGTCTTCGGCGCGCGCGGTGCGGTTCGGCGGCTGGCGCAGACCCAGGTCTTGCAGCAGCTTCTGGAAACGCTCGCGGTCTTCAGCGGCGTCGATCATGTCCGGCGACGTGCCGATGATCGGCACGCCGTTCGCTTCGAGATCGAGTGCGAGCTTCAGCGGGGTTTGACCGCCGTACTGCACGATCACGCCGACCGGCTTTTCCTTGTCGACGATTTCGAGCACGTCTTCGAGCGTCAGCGATTCGAAGTACAGACGATCGGACGTGTCGTAGTCGGTCGAAACCGTTTCAGGGTTGCAGTTGACCATGATCGTTTCGTAGCCGTCTTCGCGCATGGCGAGCGCGGCGTGCACGCAGCAGTAGTCGAACTCGATGCCCTGGCCGATCCGGTTCGGGCCCCCGCCCAGCACCATGATCTTCTTGTTGCTGGTCGGGTTCGCTTCGCACTCTTCCTCGTAGGTCGAGTACATGTACGCGGTTTTCGTGGCGAACTCGGCCGCGCACGTGTCGACGCGCTTGTAGACCGGACGCACGTTCAGCTCGATACGACGCTGACGCACTTCCGCCGGTTTCGCGCCGAGCAGCTTCGCGAGGCGTCGATCCGAGAAGCCGCTTTGCTTCAGGTACTTGAGCTCTTCCTTCGACAGGCTCGCGAGCGTGCGGCCCTGCAACGCCTTTTCCTTCAGGATGATCTGTTCGATCTGCGCGAGGAACCACGGATCGATCGAGGTTTCTTCGAAGATTTCCTGCGCGCTCATGCCGACACGGAACGCGTCGCCGACATACCAGATGCGATCCGGACCGGCTTCGCCGATCTCACGGATGATCTCGTCGCGGTTGTCGGTCTTTTCGTCCAGACCGTCGACGCCGACTTCGAGACCGCGCAGCGCCTTCTGGAACGATTCCTGGAAGGTGCGGCCGATCGCCATCACTTCGCCGACCGACTTCATCTGGGTGGTCAGGCGCGAATCGGCTTCGCGGAATTTCTCGAACGCGAAACGCGGGATCTTGGTGACGACGTAGTCGATGGTCGGTTCAAACGACGCCGGGGTCTGGCCGCCGGTGATTTCGTTCTTCAACTCGTCCAGCGTGTAGCCGACGGCGAGCTTCGCTGCGACCTTCGCGATCGGGAAGCCGGTGGCCTTCGACGCCAATGCCGACGAACGCGACACACGCGGGTTCATTTCGATCACAATCATCCGGCCATCTTTCGGATTGATCGAGAACTGCACATTCGAGCCGCCCGTGTCCACGCCGATCTCGCGCAGCACCGCGAGCGACGCGTTACGCAGCACCTGATATTCCTTGTCGGTGAGCGTTTGCGCCGGCGCGACGGTGATCGAGTCACCGGTGTGGATGCCCATCGGGTCCAGGTTTTCGATCGAGCAAATGATGATGCAGTTGTCCTTCTTGTCGCGGACCACTTCCATCTCGTACTCTTTCCAGCCGAGCAGCGATTCTTCGATCAGCAATTCGCGGGTGGGCGACAGATCGAGGCCACGCCTGCAGATCTCTTCGAATTCGTCGCGGTTGTACGCGATGCCGCCGCCCGAGCCACCCAGCGTGAACGACGGACGGATCACGACGGGATAGCCGCCGCTGCCGGTTTCCGCGGCGATCTTCGCCTGCACCTGCAGCGCTTCTTCCATCGAATGCGCGGTGCCCGACTTGGCCGAGCCGAGGCCGATCCTGGTCATCGCGTCCTTGAACTTCTGGCGGTCTTCCGCCTTGTCGATCGCTTCCGGCGACGCGCCGATCAGCTCGACCTTGTACTTGTCCAGCACGCCGTGCGCGTGCAGATCCAGCGCGCAGTTCAGCGCGGTCTGGCCACCCATCGTCGGCAGGATCGCGTCCGGGCGCTCCTTGGCGATGATGCGCTCGACCACTTCCCACGTGATCGGCTCGATGTAGGTCACGTCGGCCGTGTTCGGGTCGGTCATGATCGTCGCCGGATTGCTGTTGACGAGAATGACCTTGTAGCCTTCCTCACGCAGCGCCTTGCATGCCTGCGCGCCCGAGTAGTCGAACTCGCACGCCTGGCCGATGATGATCGGACCCGCGCCGATGATGAGGATGCTCTTGATGTCTGTCCGCTTGGGCATAACGCTCTCGCTAATGTATTCCTGAATTCTTTCCGTCGGCGCGCGTCGTTTCTACGTTGCACGCGCTCTGTTGTGTGCGGCTCCGCGACGCCCCCAGGGGTGTGGCGAGCCGCGCGCTGCCGAGGCCTTTATGCCGCTGCGGACTTGCCGGCCTTCTTCGCATCCATCAACGCGGTGAAGCGGTCGAACAGATAGGCGATGTCGTGCGGGCCGGGCGACGCTTCCGGGTGACCCTGGAAGCAGAACGCCGGCTTGTCGGTCAGCGCGAAGCCTTGCAGCGTGCCGTCGAACAGCGATACATGGGTAACCTTGGCGTTGGCCGGCAGCGTGTCGGCGTCGACCGCGAAGCCGTGATTCTGCGACGTGATGACCACGCGCCCGTCGTCCAGATCCTTCACCGGATGGTTCGCGCCATGATGGCCGGTCTTCATCTTCATCGTCTTCGCGCCGACCGCGAGGCCCATGATCTGGTGGCCGAGGCAGATGCCGAAGGTCGGGATGCCGCGCTCGATCAGTTCCCTGGTGGCCGCGATCGCGTAGTCGCACGGTTCCGGGTCCCCCGGGCCGTTCGACAGGAAGATGCCGTCCGGGTTGAGCGCGAGCGCGTCAGCCGCGCTGGCTTGCGCCGGCAGCACGGTGACGTGACAGCCGCGTTCAGCCAGCATGCGCAGGATGTTGTACTTGACGCCGTAATCGAATGCGACCACGCGGTGCTTCGGCGCGTTCTGCTTGCCGTAGCCCTCGCCCAGACGCCATTCGGTCTGGGTCCATTCGTAGGTTTCCTTCGTCGACACGACCTTCGCGAGGTCCATGCCCGACAGGCCCGGGAACGAGCGCGCGAGTTCGATTGCCTTCGCTTCGTCATCCGAGCCAGCCAGAATGGCGCCGTTCTGCGCACCCTTGTCGCGCAGCACGCGGGTCAGCTTGCGAGTATCGAGCCCGGCGATGGCGACCACGCCTTCATCCTGCAGGTATTGCGGGAGCGTACGCTCCATGCGGAAGTTCGAGGCGAGAACCGGCAGATCGCGAATGATCAGGCCGGCGGCATGGACTTTGGTGGCTTCGACGTCTTCGGCATTCACACCGACGTTGCCGATGTGCGGATACGTGAGGGTCACGATCTGACGCGCGTAGCTCGGGTCGGTCAGGATTTCCTGATAGCCAGTGATAGCGGTGTTGAACACGACTTCGCCGATCGTATGCCCTGGGGCGCCGACCGAGTAACCACGAAAGACCGTGCCGTCGGCGAGCGCGAGCAGAGCGGGAGAAAATGACGGCAACACGGGAGACTCCTTGGGGAACACCCTGTTGCCGACCTGTCTATCCGACTGCGAGCCGCAGCAAGGCGCATCGGCGAAGATGCGGGCGCAGGCTCGCTCGCGGTCTGCTGCCTACGCTGCAAGGGGCGCGACGGGTCCATTGTGTAGACGGATCGGCTGGGTGCGGGGCCCTTGCTACGCTGGCGGCGCGCGGCGGATGAACGGTATGGGAGAGGTAGACGCTAGGGTGCGGGTTGATAAGCTCAAACCTTCAAATTATAGCCTGAAACCACCATTCCCTCCAAATCCGAGATGACTAGCGGACGTGGAAAGGCGCCTCCTGATTTCTGCCAGAGCCTTGCTGCGCTTGACGCGCAAGCTGTCTGAGGAAATTTGCACGAGCCAGAATCAGGATCGGCGCGGCAAATGGGAAGCAGACGCGGGACGCAGACGCGACGCCGGCGACGGCTCTACCTGATAACCGCGAACAGCCCGCTCAGGACTGGCGTTCCGCGTGCACGTGCGCCGGATGAATCTGCGTGCGGCCTGGCAATACGTACCAGATCGCGCTCAATACTTGCAACGCCACCAGAATGCCCCAGGCGCTCAGATGCGCGGCCGCCGGATAGTGGCCGCCGCTCGCCGGCCAGTGCGATAACACGGCGCCGACGCCGATCTGAAATCCGAAAATCAGCAAAAAAATGATCAGCGTCAGCGTGGTGTTGGCCCGGCCGATCATCTGCGCCGGGAAATGCCGCGCCATCACCGCGTAGCTGAGAATGCCGGTCCCGCCGAAAATTCCGTACGCCGCCCACAGCAGCCCGGCAGGCAGCGGCGCGCCGAACATGATCAGCAACTGCGTGAGGACGAAGAACGCCATGCCCATGCCGCAGAACGCGTACAGCGACACCCCGCGCCGCTCGAGACTGCGCGCCGCCGCGCCGAAGCCAACGCAGCCGGCCATCATCGCGAAGCCGAGAATCGATACCAGCGCAGCCGCTTCACGCGGCTCGACACCCTGCACGTCGCGCAGCCAGGCGCCGACCCAGAGCGACTGAATCGCGTAGAACACGCCTTGAGTGACAACCGAAAACGACGCGATCTTCCAGAACGCCGCGCTTCTCAGGATGTGCAAGGTGCCTTTGAACTGAGTGCCGACGCTCGCCTGATGGTGGGTTTCCCTTGTGTCCGGTGCGAGCGTCCACAGCGCCGCCGCGACCAGCACAGTCAGGAGACCCAGCCCGACGCAGACCGCGCGCCAACCCGCGAAGGTCAGCACCCAGGTGAGCGGCGAGCCGACCATCACGCCGCCCAGACCGCCCACCGCCATCACCAGCCCGTTCATCAGCGGCAAGCGAGCCGGCGCAAAATGCTGCGCCAACGCCTTGAAGGCGGCGCCAAGACACACCGATACGCCGACGCCAATCAGCAGGCGCCCGAGCATCATCACGCCGACGCTGTGCGCCGCGCCGAACACCCCTATCCCCGCCGCGGCAAACAACAGCGTGGCGGCCGTCACCCGGCGTGCGCCGAAATGGTCGAGCAGCACGCCGGCGGGAATTTGCGCGCCCGCGAAGCCAAGAAAGTACAGACTGGTCAGCAAACCGAGGTCGGCGGCCGACAAGCCGAGATCGCGCGTGATGACGGGCGCAAAGCCGAGATTGACACCGCGAAATACGTACGAGACGAAGTAACCGGCGGAAAAGAGCAGAAAAACGCGGAGCTGGGTCGACGACATAAACGGAGAATGGACTGCCGATCTGGCCGAAGCACGAAAGATAAAGCAAACCAGCCCAATTCGCCGGAAATAATCTGCAGAATGAAAAACGCCGTCACCACAGGAGACGGCGTTGGAAAAAACACGGTGTGATCGGAGCGCAATTCACGCGCTGCCCCCGCAGCGCATGTGGTCACTCCCGTGGGAGCCGCTTTTGGTCTACTTACCCTTCTTCGCGTTGGCCGCGGTCTTCGGGCGGCTGTCTGCCGCGGCCTTCGACGCCTTGCTGGACGTGGAAGCCGACACCTTCGTCACCTTGCCCTTGCTGGCGCCCGATGCTGTCGGCTTGCTGGCTTTGCCCACCGGTTCGGAAACCTTCACCACGGCGGACCGGCCACGCCCCTTCTTCCTGTCGTAGCGTGAATCGTTCCTTGTGTCTGCGACGCGGGTGCCGATCTTCTCGACGCCGCCGCCCTGCACGTCCGTCGCGATGCGCTCGGGGCCGGGTTCGCTCGGCATCGCCTTGCCGACCGGCACGTGCAGCACGATCACCTGGCCACGCGAGACCTGATCGCGATGCGTGCGATTCCACGCCTTCAGCTGACCGACCGAGACGCCGTAGCGCACGGCGATAGCCGCCATGGTCTGATTGCGGCGCACGCGGATCAGCATCTTGCGGGTATCGGGGACGTCGGGCTCCATCGCCAGCACGGCGCTTTCGGCGACGTCCGCGCTGATGTCCTCGTCGTCGTCCGAAGCGCGCGGCACGACGATCGTCGAGCCCGGCTTCAGACGCATGCCGGCCGGAATCTTATTTACTTCCATCAACGTGTCGGCGTCGACACCGATCTTTTGCGCGATCGCCGCCGGCGCCGAACGCTCCGTGACCGTGTAGGTGGTCCAGGACGACAGCGAACCGGAGTAGGTTTTCAGATTGCGCTCGAAGGCGCTCGCGTTGTCGAACGGCAGCAGGATTTGCGGCTGCGTGGCGCCGAGAATCACCGGCTTCCTGAACGACGGATTCAGCGAACGGAATTCGTCGAGCGAAAGATTCGCGAGCTTTGCCGCCATTTCCACGTCGATGTCGTGCGAGGTGGTCACCGTCACGAAATACGGGTGGTTCGGAATCGACGGCAGCGCGAGCCCGTACATCTGCGGGTTCATCACGATGTTCTTCACCGCCTGCAGCTTCGGCACGTAGTTACGCGTCTCGTTCGGCATGCGCAGGCTGAGATAGTCGGTGGGCAGACCCGCCGCTTCGTTGCGCGCGATCGCGCGCTGCACGTTGCCTTCACCCCAGTTGTACGCGGCGAGCGCCAGCTGCCAGTCGCCGAACATGTCATGCAGGCGCGACAGATAGTCGAGCGCGGCGCTGGTCGAGGCCAGCACGTCGCGGCGCTCGTCCTGCCACATGTTCTGCTTGAGGTTGTAAGTGCGGCCGGTGCCCGGCATGAACTGCCACATGCCGGCCGCCTTCGCCACCGACAACGCTTGCGGGCTATACGCCGATTCGATGAACGGCAGCAGCGCGAGCTCGGTCGGCATATGGCGCGCCTCGAGCTCCTCGACGATGTGATACAGGTACTTCTGCGAGCGCTCCGTCATGCGCTGGACGTAGTCGGGGCGCTGCGCATACCAGTTGACCTGCATGTCGACGAGGTCGGTTTGCAGATCCGGCATTTGAAAACCACGCCGAATACGGCCCCACAGGTCGGCGTCCGCGCTCGTCAGTTGAGTGACCGAGCCTTGGTCGACGTTAATCGTCTCTTTGGCGGTGGCTGTCTTGCGAAGGGCGTCGGCTACGGCTTCCTGACTGGCGGGGTTTGTTGCGGTGGTCGGGCTATTCGTCGCTGGTCCCTGGCTCGCGCAGGCGGCGAGCGTCAGAACCAACAACGCACTAAAGATAAATCTCATGAACGTCTCGGCTTCCACAAGGGCTGGAATTTGCAGCCGATAGTACGAAACGGCAACGTTTACGTCAATCGGAAAATTACGAAAAAACCAAGCAAATCTTAGGCTTGGCGAATTTTCGCGATTCTTCGCGTGAGCAATGCCCTTATGCCAATCCGGTCAACGGAAGCGGTTCTTCCATTCGCGCATCAGTGTGAATGCGGTCAACCGGTCAGGCACTTTTTCGTGCAACTGCTCCTGCAAGGTCGTTTGAATCGCCGGCTTGTCGGCGCGCAAAAACGGGTTCACCGCGCGTTCGTGGGCGATGGTGGTCGGCAGCGTCGGCACTTGACGCGCGCGCAGCGCGCTCACCTCGTCGCGCCATGCCTGCAGTTCGGCGTTGCCCGGTTCGCACGCCAGCGCGAAGCGAATGTTCGACAGCGTGTATTCGTGCGCGCAGTGGACCTCGGTGGCGCCGGGCAGCGCAGCAAGCGAATCGAGCGATGCAAGCATCTGCGCGGGCGTGCCTTCGAAAAGCCGGCCGCAGCCGCACGCGAACAGCGTGTCGCCGCAAAACACGTGCGGTGTGCCGCGCGGATCGGCCGCCTGAAAATACGCAATGTGACCGCTCGTATGCCCCGGTACGTCGAGCACGCTGAATTCGAGCGCGGGCGCCTCAATATTCACGCGATCGCCATTTCTGAGACGATGCGTGAGATGCTCGATCGCTTCACCGGCGGGGCCGTACACCGGCACCGCCTGGCCGTTCAGCAGATCGGCCACCCCGCCGACGTGGTCTTGATGATGGTGCGTGAGTAAAATAGCGCTCAGCCGCCAACCCCTTTTCGCCAGATAAGCGCGAACAGGCGCGGCCTCACCCGGATCGACGACCACCGCATGGTGTCCGTCTGACACGAGCCAGATGTAATTGTCTTCAAACGCCGGGACCGGTACGTACTCGAGCGCATTCATAGGCGACGCATTTTGATATGACTGATCGAGCGATTATAGACTGGCCCGCGTGGACCGATTCGCCCCCCGGGCGCTACGTGCTCGACTGGGAACAGACCCAGCTCGACCGCGTGGTGTCGGACGTGTTCGGTTACCATGCGCTGCAACTCGGCCTGCCGCAGCTCGACGCCTTGCGCGAAAACCGCATGCCGTGCCGCGGCCTCGTGCTCGACGCCGCGAGCGGCGCCAGCGCGCCCTACGCTTTTCCGCGCGGCCCGGCGCAGGCAGGCAATGGCCCCGGCAACGGCGCCGTGCAAGGTTCACCCGCGGGTTTGCCCGCGCCGGCCGGGCGCAGCACAGTGTGGTGCGATCTGCTCGACTTGCCGTTCGAAGCACAAAGCGTCGATCTGATCGTGATGCCGCACACGCTGGAATTCACCAGCGATCCGCACCGGCTATTGCGCGAAGCGGAGCGCGTGCTGATGCCCGAAGGGCAGCTGATCATTCTCGGCTTCAATTCGCTGTCGCTGTGGGGTGCGCGGCAGTCGGTCGGCAAGATGACCGGCCGGCCGTTCGTGCCCGCGGCGGTCGATCTGATTGCGTTCACGCGCCTGAAGGACTGGATCAAGCTGCTCGGTTTCGACCTTGAACGCGGGCGCTTCGGCTGCTATCGTCCGCCGCTTGGCAGCGATCAGTGGCTCTCGCGTTACGGCTTCATGGAGGCCGCCGGCGACCGCTGGTGGCCGATTTTCGGCGCCACCTACATGATCAAGGCGATCAAGCGCGTGCGCGGCATGCACCTCGTCGGCCCGCTGAAAGTGAAAAAACCCGTCCTTGCCGCGGGCCTCACGCCCGCCGCCACACCGAATACACGCAACCACACCCAATGACTTCTGATCTCATCGATATTTATACCGACGGCGCCTGCAAGGGCAACCCCGGCCCCGGCGGCTGGGGCGCGCTGCTGCGCTTCGGCGCCCAGGAAAAAGAACTGTTCGGCGGCGAAGCCAACACCACCAACAACCGCATGGAACTGATGGGCGTGATCGCCGCGCTCGAAGCGCTGAAGCGTCCATGCAAAGTCGTCGTCCATACCGACTCGCAATACGTGCAAAAAGGCATCAGCGAGTGGATTCACGGCTGGAAAAAGAAAGGCTGGATGACCGCCGCGAAGACGCCGGTGAAGAATGCCGATCTTTGGAAACGGCTCGATGCGCTGGTCGCGCAACACGAAATCGAATGGCGCTGGGTGCGCGGCCACAGCGGTCATCCGGAAAACGAGCGCGCGGATCAACTCGCCAATCGCGGCGTCGCATCGCTTGCAGAGATGTGATGCCCGCCTCGATGCACGCGGCGCGGCACTCACGCGCGCCCTTCTTTTCCGCTGATTTTTTTAGAGCAGGCTAATCCGACATGCGTCAACTCATCCTCGATACCGAAACCACCGGACTCAATGCACGCACCGGCGACCGGATCCTCGAACTCGGTTGCGTCGAACTGGTGAACCGCCGGCTCACCGGCAACAACCTGCACTTCTACATCAACCCGGAACGCGACAGCGATCCAGGTGCATTGGCCGTCCACGGGCTGACCACGGAGTTCCTCAGCGACAAACCGAAGTTCGCGGAAATCGCCGACCAGTTTCGCGACTTCATCCAGGGCGCGGACCTGATCATTCACAACGCGCCGTTCGACATCGGCTTTCTCGACGTCGAATTCGCGCTGCTGAGCTTGCCGCCGGTCAGCACCTATTGCGGCGAAATCATCGACACGCTCGCGCGCGCCAAGCAGATGTTCCCGGGCAAGCGCAATTCACTCGATGCGCTGTGCGATCGCTTCGGCATCAGCAATGCGCACCGTACGCTGCACGGCGCTCTGCTCGACTCGGAGCTGCTCGCGGAAGTCTATCTGGCGATGACGCGCGGCCAGGAAAGCCTCGTCATCGACATGCTCGGCGACACGCACGCTGGCGGCAATGCGCACGCGCCGCGCGTCGCGCTCGACTCGCTGGACCTCGTGGTGATTGCCGCCAGCGACGACGAACTCGCCGCGCACCAAGCTGTGCTTGACGGCCTCGACAAAGCGGTCAAGGGCACGAGCGTATGGCGTCTCGAACCCGCGCCGGCCGCGGATGAGCAAACTGCTTAAAAAATACTGGACGGGTGGAAAAATCCCTGACATAATTCGGCTCTCTTCGGGTGGTTAGCTCAGCGGTAGAGCACTGCCTTCACACGGCAGGGGTCACAGGTTCAATCCCTGTACCACCCACCAGATTCGCGTGACCCGCAAGAACAAAGGCCCTCCGGCGAAAGCCGAGGGCCTTTTTCTTTGCCGCGAAACCTCCGCGAATTTGCTTTTGGCGGAAGATTGGCGGAACGGCAAGATCCAGCCCAGACGATTTTTCAACTTTTGTCTGGAGTCTGTCGATGGCATCCATCTGGAAACGCAACGGGAACTGGCGAGCCGAAGTTCGGCGCCGGGGACACCCTCTTCTCACAAGCACGTTCGACACGAAGGCAATGGCCGAAGCGTGGGCACGACGTATCGAATCGGAAATGGACCGCGGCGCGTTCGTCGACCGCACGGAAGCTGAAAGAAACACGCTGGGCGACCTCCTCATTCGGTACAGCAAGGAAGTCTCGCCCAGTAAAAAAGGCGGCGTTGGGGAGATCCAACGGATCAAGGTTCTGTGCACCGATCCGCTAGCGCGGCTGAAGGCTGCATCGCTAAGCGGCAAGGCCATGGCAGAATTCCGGGACCGTCGCCTTAATGGCTACGGCACAAGAAAAAAGGTATCCGGTTCGACAGTCAACCGCGAACTCACGCTGATTGGCCACGTTATCAACGTCGCGCGCAAGGAGTGGGGAGTTCACGTCGATGTCAACCCAGTGTCGATCATCAGGCGCCCAAAGGAGAACCGGGGCCGCAGCCGCAGACTTGCTCAAACGGAGGAGGCGCGCCTGCTCGCAGAACTCGAACTCAGGCCGCGCCACGATCACGGCCATTTTCTGAAGGGCGGATCGCGAAACGAGTGCGCCCGGCCCATTGTGATCCTTGCGATCGAAACGGCGATGCGACGCGGCGAATTGCTGTCATTGCGCTGGGAAGATGTCCACCTCGACGATCGGTTCGTGCGACTACACGACACAAAGAACGGCGAGGCTCGCGACGTACCCTTATCTCTGCGGGCTGTTGCGACGTTGCGTGTGTGGCGCGAGAGACCCCACTGCGCAGACGACAATGTGTTTCCCACTTCCGCTGACGCGCTAAAAAAGGCGTTCGTTCGGGCATGCTTTCGCGCGAAGATCGACGATCTGCATTTCCACGATCTGCGCCACGAGGCAACCTCTCGGATTGCGGAAAAATTGGACAATATTCTCGAACTCTCTGCAGTGACCGGCCATAAAACGGTCCAAATGCTACGACGCTACTATCATCCACGCGCAAAGGACCTAGCCTTGAAACTAGGATGAGGCAAAGAGGTAGAACTAGGAAAACGAATTGAAGTAAGCGGCCTGACACGGTGCTACCAACACCATGCCAAGCCTGACCACAAACAACCTATCGAAGAGGTGAATCATGGCTGCAAAGAATTTTACTCTGGTCCACAAGGCGTCCAATCCGGACGACCTCGAAATCGGCGATGAGCAATATGTCGCCTCGCTGGAGCGGGCGATTGACGACCTGACAGCTGCGCACGGCAAGCTCACATATCTGCTCGGTCTCGCCCATCGAGATCTCAAGCAAGAGCGCGAACGACGCAACGCACTGGAAATGCAGTTACTGGGCGGCTAGCCCTTCCACGTTTCCGCATGCTATTTTCTCCCGGCGACCGGACGCCCAAAGGTTATTCATGTCCGCTCGCTGAGAACACTCTAGGCTTTCGTGTCCAACAATCGGCGAGCCACACCATGAACGATCGCAACGACGAAGTAATCAAAAATCTGCGTGACTACAATACGCCGAATGGCTTTGTGTACGCGGGAATCGACGCTGGCCAAAGCCTCCGCCCCCTTGTTGTCGCCCTGATCAAATTGCCTTTCAGGCTGATCCGCCTGCTGTTCAACTTCATTCGCGGCTAGGACATTCAATGCTCCTCCACATCAACACACCCCCATTACTAAGTATTCCTACTTTACTAGTGGCATTGATATTTATCGCTTTTTTCCCGTTACGAAACGTAGTAACACGGGTAGTAACGTACCGAGTTCTAGCGGGAGGAGCGGCTTTCGTGTGCTCGATCGACGCCCACGCAGACACGGGCGGCAGTTCGTTATGGGGCCAGTTGAGCCAGCTATTCCCGTCTTCAGGCGATCCCGTGCGGTCGATGGTGTCGGGGATCTTCGGCGACGCGGGAGGGATCGGTCTGTTCGGCGGACAGACGTCGATCGGCGACATGTTTCTCGCGTTCAACTCCTGTCTTGTGATTATTGCTGGCGCATGGCTAACGTGGATTTCCTTCAAGGCCACGGTGAATTCAGCACACGACGGCGAGTTCCTCGGCAAGCAGTATCACAGCGCGTGGGTGCCCGTGCGCAATGCGATCGGCATCATTTCGCTCACTCCGCTGCCGTTCCTCCATGGATGGAACCTCGCCCAAGCGGTGATGGCTACTTGCATGCTCATCGGCATTGGCATGGGCAACATCACAGCGACGCATTCCGTCGATTTCATCCAAGCAACGAGCAAGGTCGGCTTGGCGATGCCTGCGGTGCCGGACGTCACGCGAATCGGAGCACAGATCCGCGCTGCAAGACTGGACCTGCTCCAGCTGCAGAACGTCATGGCGCAGCGACAGCGTGACGGTGTGTCGAGCGAAGATGCGAGCGTCAACTTCACCTACACGGTCGGCTATGGCAGTGACAAGTCCATGTACCTGACGTTTGGTGCCAACCCGCCGATCAATGGTTACAGCGCAGCCCGTGGGCAAATCATGATCCCTCAGGTCAACGTTGTGAGCACCAACGATCCGGATCTGGTTGCACTGCAGAACACGATCAATACGTCAGTTTTCAACGCGGCGATTGCGCTGGCACAACGCATCGATGCGCAGTGTTCGACGCTCGTCGGGCTGGACCCGTCGGACCCGGCCTATGCGTCACGTACCGCCGCTGTGGAGCAGGCGGTATCGGGCATCGTTCAGGACGAACAAAATGCGGTTCACGATGACATTAAGGCGGCTGTTGACAATGCGAACAATAACGTGAGCGCAGCGAGCACCCAGTTTCTGCAGTCGCATGGGTGGATGGGCATTGGCTTCATTCTCCCCTTCGTGTCGCAGAGAAATCAGGAGGCGAACGACGCCGCGACCGCTTCGTCATCGACGGCAATCGGCACGGCGAAAGAACAGCCGATGGTGACTCAGACTGTCTGTTCCGGCACGGAATGGATCATCTGTAGCGATGAGCAGGTGCCCGCCACGCAGCAGACCGAGTGCGGAAGCGCCGGTGGCGGGATGTTCGCCGACTTCCTGAACGCGCTCGGCTTCAACGAGATGATGAGCATCATGAAGGGCGCGTCGGACACAGCGACAACCATCTTCAAAGAAGGGCTAGTCAAATACCTTGACGACAAGATGATCGAGGCGCTGAACAAAGGCGGATTGCTTGGCAGCCTAACAGATGCGGTCGGCGCGACAGGTAGTGGCGGGACGATCGCAACCATGTCATCGATCGGTATCAAGACCGTCAAAATCGCATCGACCATTTCGGTGACGCTTGGCGCGGCTGCGGTCGTCGCGGGTCTTATCCCGTTTGTTTCGCTCGGCGCGTCGGTCGCAGCGATCGCAGCAATTGCCGCACCGTTCGTTGCCATGCTGTTTGCGTCGGGCTTCGCGATGGCGTCAATCCTCCCATGGATTCCGTTCACTTTATGGCTCGGAGCAATCGCTTCGATGTTCGTGGTGTACGCGGAAGCCCTGATAGCCGCGCCGCTGTGGGCGCTAGCGCACCCGGAAGACAGCGGAGACGGGATGGGACAGCAGTCAACGCGGGGCTATGTGTTCACCCTGACGCTCCTGTTTGGGCCAGCCGTACTCGTCATTGCTTACACATTCTCGACCGCCTTGTTCGAAGCGCTCGCGGCCATGTCCAACAGTTTCATCTCCGCAGGCCTCATCAAAATGATCGCCGGGTCAGACGGCTGGTTCACGACCATCATTCTGCTGATCGGCGCAATCATCGCGCTTTTCACGGTCAACATTTCGCTGATCTACGCGTGCTACGGCATGCCCATTAAGGTCGTCCAGAAGGTCTTTACATGGATCGGCGGTGACTTTGGTGCAGACGTGACACCAGACATGGAGAGTGCGGGCAAGGAATCGATGTCGAAGGGTCATGCCGCAGGCGAGGCTGCTCACAAAGCGCACGACGGTGCAGTGGCAGGGGCATCAAAAGTAGGCGGAGCCCTCGTGAATGACTTCAGCAGGAAGAAAAAAGACGAGACGACCGCAGGCACGTCGGACGCCGCGCGGAACAGCATTGAACCCACCAATACCTGATCTCGAAAGCCTTTCGGCAAGGCTTCCCGAAAGGCTTCCGGCAAGACATCCGGAAAGCCTTGGCGGAAGCCTTAAAAAAACACGCATCAAAACAAGGGCTTCGAACTTCGAATCCCAAAACTACATAGGTCAGCAATCGTGAAAAACAAAATGAACAAGCAGAGCGTTTCCATTCTTGTCGCAATTTCGTTGAGCGCGATGCTCGCGGCCTGCGGCGGTGGCGGTGGCAGCGCCGCAGCCGGTTCGCCTTCCACGCCATCGACGCCAGCCACACCGACAACCGGCGCAAGCATCCCCCCACAATCCGCCGTTCCGGCGACAACGTACGCTTCTGGTTCAATGCAGGCGTCCGCTTTCTCGACGTTGAACGCGTACCGTCTCGCGATGGGAGTGGGCGTACTTGCACAGGACCCGATCCTCGACACGTCGGCCCAGGCGCATTCCCAGTACCTTTATACCAACCTCACGAATTCGAAGCTCTCCGCTGTCACTCATAACGAGGTCTCGACGTTCGCCGACTACTATGCCGACACACCGCTCGCTCGCGTGCAGAAAGCAGGTGTTCCGGCGACGGAATGGGTCGGTGAAGTTGTTGCCGAAAACTTCGCCCAGGCATCTGCAACGGCGTACGGATCAAGCTGTGTCGGTTGGCACCTGAATTCGGTCTATCACCTGCAAAGCGTCGCGGCGTCACAGCAAACAATTGGCATTGGCTTTAACCAACCAAGCGTCGGCGGCTTCGCAAACTACACATGCGTTCTGGACTTCGGACAGACAGCAGGCGTTTTCGGTACGCCTATCTCGAATGGCTTACAGACAGGCGCGGGCCAGCAAATAGCCATGACTGCGATCGCACACGCTCCCTTGTCAAACGAGACGAATGTCGTCGTAGCCATGAGTAGCGGTGAAGCGCCGAACCCGGCGCCCGATCTTACAACGCCCGGACGACCGATCATGGTCATGGTGAACGCGGCGAATGCCGGGGACGTTCTGACAGTGTCCAGTTTCACATTGACGGCGGCCAACGGCACGGTCGTGCCTGCCCGCATCATCGTCCCCTCGGCAGCGATAGCTGGTTCGGCATCGAACGCGACGGCCGACGTCAACAACGCGCTGTTCCCCGGCGTTGCCTTCCTGCTACCTCTCGCACCGCTGCCAGCCAATACCACCTACACCGTGCAATTCAGCGGCGCGCGTGACGGCTCGCCGATCAGCACGGCATGGACGTTTACAACGGCAAGCTGACGGGCGACGGAAACCCATCATGAAAAAACTTCTTTTTTTACTGTCCTTCCTGACCGTGGCCTTATTCAGCCGCGGGGCCTTGGCAGGCCCTGTGCGTTGCTCGTATGGCTATCAAGACTCGACGTGCGGGGACATTCTGTATTTCGCACCGCAGGTGGCCCCGACCTGTTCGACGGATCCGGGATGGACGACGACGGCCGCAGCGCAGTGGCTCGGTTCTCGTTGGTCATCGCCGTCATGCAACTACCAGAATCCGCCAACCTGTTCCGCTGGCTTTACGCAAACGCAAGCTCCAAGCTGGACTGGCTCGAGCTGGGCAGGATTGGGGTGCTCACCTAATCCAGGCGGGGCATCACCGGGCCAAAGCAATCCGCAATCACAGTGTCAGGCAGCGCTACCGTCGTCGTATTTCCAAAGCCAAGATCCGCGCTTTTCGTCATCGTTCACTTTTTCGCCCGCTAACAATCCGGGATATATGCACGACCTTGCGCAAGTCCTGACGGGTGTGAGTTACCCTGGCGACTCGGTATATACCAATCTAAGCCTCGGCCCAATTTATCCAAACACATGCTACTGGGCCAACTCCTACATGAACATCTGCTTTGTGAACGCAAGCGGCGCAGTAGACGGCATTGTTAACGATCCCACCGGAGGCACAAGTAGCGGCCAGTGCAACCACTAAGTGATGTGCTTTGTTCATCCGAGTGGCGTGTTGAATGGTTTTGTCGCTACGCCAGCGACGAACTATTCAAGCGGGCAATGTAACCATAAAAAATGAAGTCCCTGCCGCTGCCTGCAGGGACTTCAGCCCGACAACCATTCAACCATTTCGGCAGGCAGATGCAGGCGATGGAACTTGGCATATTCAGATATCGTGCGGCGCATCTGCGCACGGTCTGATTCTTGAAAGTCGCGGATAGCTTTTTGCCAAAGATCGGCCGGAACTTCCTCGATCGCGTAGGCCAATTGCACTTTGCTATCGTCGTCCACAACGCCATCCCTTAGAAACGCGAGCAACGACTCGGGTGTGAGATTGCCGCTGTAACTGGTCGCCGCGCTCCTGCAAAGCGCCTGTATCGCATTGTTCGGCTCCATCATGTCCTACCTCAGGGCCCCACAGGTACGTTCGATGTACCTATTGAAGCTGTTGCGGAAGGCTGTAGTCGAGGTAAACTCCCGCATTCCGCTCACTCCACCGCCCACCGCAGTGATTTTGTGCCACAAAACAAACAGGCACCTCTAGCCAACATCTGAATCAGGATCCTTTAAAAATCCCGCTCAAACGCCGTTTGGCATCGCCAACCTTGTTCAGCAGGTTTTGCACTGCGGATATCATCAATACGCAAGTAACGCTACCCGTCCAAAAGCAACTCACCAATACAATGAATTCACCGCGAAGTGATGCTGACGGCAACCAGTGTGCGCAGTAGGTCGAGATGAACGTTAAAGCGGTAGCGAAGACGCACCAATAGCCCATCCATACGCCCTTTTGCGTCATGGCGCGATCTCGCCATCGACCGAGCATCGACATACGTCCACCTAGTCGCTCAGGAAAGTAATGTTTTACACGCGCGGCCAGAGCCTCGATCGACGGACGCTCAGCGCCTTCATACTCAGTCTGCACAAAGCTGGCAGCCTGCCTTGCAGCTTCAATCTCCCTTTCGCGCCAGCGCCGCGGAACAAGCAATGGCCACTCTCCGCTAACGGTAAGCTCAATGATAGAGCCGTTATAGCTTGGGAAATAATAGAAACAGGTAAGATGCAATAGCGCGAGATAGGGCGCCCCATGAAACCCTTGGTAGCCGATTGTCCGACCTGCCACGGAGTGACAAAGCTCGTGCACGATGACAAAGTCGTTCGGCTCGTCGCTCAGCGGTAGCGTAAGCGTATGAGTCTGTGGCAAATACACCCCGGCCAACCGGCGCGAAAATTGCTCCAGTCCCGGAGCCAGCTTTAGAGTTGGCCGACTGGCAATCTCCAAAACGTCGCAAATCTCAGCATAGCGCGCCTCAACGGCTTCCTTTGTACTCACCGCCTATCTCACCAAAAAAACCAATTCCCATGGTTTACGGCAGATCAAAATCCATTCTTGAGTTTTTCTTGCGTTCGCGTATTTGTGGTAACTGATCGCCGAGCGAAGAGAACGAATGTTTCTGTTCCTCTTGTGTCCGGCTCCGGCGGCTGATATCCACATCTACCGCCGCCTGATTCAACGCCTCCCCTCTACGGTTATATAACGGCATAGGGGGTGTCTCTGCCGCGCACAGCTCAATGAGTGCCTCGTGCATTGCTGACGGGCCGTCCGCCCAAACACTAGGCCAACCTTGACTCACCGCATGGTGCAGCACCAGCTTGGCTGTCGTCTTCGGACTTGGGCATGAACGAACTTGGATGGATGCTGCATCGCGCGCGATTTCAGCCAGAACCAGGTTTCGCTCGGCGTCGAAGATCCTCCAATATCGGAGACCTGCTCGACCTGCGACACCGTCGTGCCGCATACTGTTAAATGCGAATACATCGAGGCGCCATCCAGCGGGCTCAGGGATCTCGCACCACTCCCAGCGCGCGGAAGACGTACCACACCGCGTTCTGCCCGCAGGCCTGTACCCAGCATCTTTATGAAGCGCCGCGCTCACCTCCTCAATCTCACGCTGAAGAGCCTCACTCTCCTCTTCCAACACCCGCCAGTCGGCCCGTGCGCTACGCAACTGACGCACGACAGCCACACGCACCGCGCGACGTGCGCTACGCTCTGCGCGCGGATGCTTAGGGCCAACTTTCGGTTCGGGCTGCACCACGGCATTTCGTTTCATGCTGATGAGCGCAGCGCCCCGCCTCATCATTTCCTCATTGACCAAGCGCTCATATAGCGCACGCGATTGCGCCACGAACCCGCGGCTGTTCATCGCGCGATCCTTCGCTGCGCCCCCCTTGCTCGGAATCTTGGGATTAGCGCGACGGAAAAACTGCTCTGCAACCCGGTCGATACCATCATTTTTTCGTTCGCTAAACATCAAGTGAACGTGCACGTTCCGCCCGCCATCGGCGGCTTTCTTATCGTGGATAGCCAGCGTAAAGGCATGTCCAGAACCGACAATCTCTGCGGCGAAACACCGTGCGAAGCACAGTTGCTCGTGTTCCGTTTCCAGCTCACGTGGAACCGCGAACTCGACCTCACGGTAAGCGCGGCCATTTGCCCGCTCGTAGGTATCCGCCGCTTGCCAAAAACTTAGCGGATTTTCGTGCGCAAATGACGGCATGTTGCCGTGCTCGACGTGGACCACGTCATCACGATCTCCGTAACGGCCCATGCCCTGAACATACAACGCATGTGCCGCGCCCTTTCCTGCCCGACCGGTCTTCACACGACAATGCCGAATCGCCATTTCCCGTAGGCTCATGTCTTATATCGGGGTGCAGGGGCGTCAGCCCTTGCCGCGATCGTTTCTCGAAGAGAAACGAGTAATCGCGCTTCCGTTACACGGAAGACGCTGGTCCACCCATTGTATATGCTTTGGAATGCCAATAAAATGATAGATATAACCAACACATGGCGTGTCAAGACTACTATGGCAGAAACGACCCAGCAGAAGCAGGAACGCCTAGATAGGCTCAAGGCCAGGCAACAAGCATTGCTTGATCGCGCGAGGAGTGTGCAGCGCAAAATCGCCCGCGCCGAAAGTGTCGATAAAGCAAAACGCAAGAAGCAGGACGATCGAACCAAACTCATCGCCGGTGTCGCGATTCTGAACGCCGCACAACGGGACGCGCGGATACTGTACGTCTTGCGCGAAGCCATCAGAGGTCTCACCAGCAAGGACCAAAGGTTTTTGGCCCAAGAGTCAACCTTATGGGCGGAGATAATCAAGACGCAAATCGCTCCGCATAGTCACCTACCGGAAGTCGTGACAGCCGACAGCGCCCGCGGCACATTGCTACCCGATAGCCCGGTAGCGACGAGCCACCGAGGCATGTTCGTTGAGCGCAGCGACTTGTAGGAAATCGATTTTCTGCCGCGCAACGCCAAACGAGCGTTTGTTAACAGTTGATAACGGTTGATAACGCTCGATTTCTCTGGTCGACGCACTAGAAAATAGGCTTCCCGAAAGCCATGTGCAAAGCCTTTCAAGAAGGTTCTGCGCTTACCTTTCGTGAGCCTTCAACTTGGGCTGCCGGGGTGCTTCCCGAAAGCGGCCTAAAAACGGCTGCGCGCGACCTATCGACTGCCTCAACAGCATGGGGCTAAAAACCTTGCCAAGCCTTTGTAGACATCGAATGAAAGGCTTTCGGAAAGGCTTCCTGGAAGGCTATCGGGAATCAGAAACAGGAACAGGAACAGGAGGAAACATCAGACGCGCGAGCGCGGGCGCAAGTCCTGTCGTCGAACGAAATGCCGCCGATGATGATCACGATGCCCCCTAAAAAAGGCGACGCCTTTGAACCGACAATAACGGCCAGACGCGAATACAGGCTCGTGGTGCGGCTGGCTAACGTGACAACCCGTTGGGGTCAAAGCAAGCGCGTGCGAACGGCCGCAGTGACCTATAAACCGTCCGACGCCGCATGTCCGAAGCGCTCGTCGGGTAGCCGCTCTGCCGACTCCCGCGGCCTAAGGACTCCGGCAACTCGATTCGGCTAGATTGGCTCTTTTTCTCATTGAGGCAAGCGCCAACGGCGCGCGTCAGGCCGTAGGCAAAGCTCGCGAGGAGCCGGTGGATATCTGGGGTACCCCGGAGGCGGCGAAGCCTCGGAGGGGCTGTACACAGCCTTGCGCTGTGTGCAGCCCAAATATCCACGGGCGGACGCGGGCAAACCACAGCCTCATGCACAACCGTCCGTTAAAGCCTTTAAGGTTTAAAGTTATCTGCGCGCGCGTTACGGTTTCTGAAACCCACGCCAGCACAGGCTTTGCGATCGGTTCGCGTGTGTAAACGCACGTGTTTTTATGTGGGTAAAAGCACACGCCGATCGACATGGAAGCGTGTGTGAAAACACGTGCCCACCCACAGGACGGGAGATCTTCGCGGCAAGCCGGGACACGTGCCTTTACCCACGCACGGACTTTTTCGTTTCTCCGAGCAGGTCGGCAATCTGCGCCCTCGCGCCCTTCGGAGCGCGGGCGTAAAAGGTCACTGAGTCGCTCTTAGCGTCGAACGTCATGCGATATTCGGGTAGCTCGTTCGAGTCAGCCAAAGCCTTCACCAGTCGCCGGAATTCGCGCTCTGCGGACACGCTCCCGCTCTTCTCATGAAGTGTGGCCAACTTTACGTGCCACTTTGGCTGCTTTGCACCGCAGTGCTTACGTGCCAGTTCATAGATACGGCGGTCCAACGGCTTCCTCAGGCGAAAGTAGCCTCTGCTGAGGGTCAGCACTTGCTTTGCCTGAATCGAGCGCCAAAGCCAGTCAGGCAGCGTGACCTCTACTGCGACCATGCGCTCGTCATGATCGCGCTCGATGACGCGCCACGCATCGAGGAGTCCGAACCCTGCCCGCTCGCGCCTGCCGTTGGTAGCAATGTTGGTCTCGATGCGTGTCCCACTGAGACGGCGCAGGGCGTTTGCCATGCGCTCATAGCCTCGCCCGTCTGTGCTCCGATTGGTTGTCGCAAGAAAGTCATAAGCCGTGAATCGGACCGTGCGCCCGACGTCTTCACGACCACTGTCTCGCGCAACCATGAGCTGACTGATGCAGTAGATCCATACGTCTTTGTCATGGATCGTCGCACAACCATCTACCCCTGGCTTTACCTCGACGATGGTCCCTTTGCGCTCGTAACGGCGCACACGCCTGTCACCAGCCTTCAGGGCGAACAGCGGATGCTCCATGCTGGCCAAGTCATCCTTCGGTGCGGCATCGAGGATATCCGCGACAAAGAAATCACGCTGCGGATGTCGATTGGGCGATAGGCGACCAGCGTTATTTGTGCCGTCCGGCATGTAGCCGTTTCGATTGCCCAATGTATCGAGGGGCCGCCTCGCCAAGGGGATCTCGCGCGCTTCATTAAGACTGTCTCCGTATCTCGCCCCTGCAAGAGTGCGAGCTCTCATCATGGTGCCGGACACTTGATGATCGAGCGTTACTTGCGCGACAAGTGGGTCAACGTCAGCGGGCAAGCAATCCAATTGGTCTTTGCGCCGTTGAGCAATTCGCTCTGCAGCTTCCTCTTCGCGCTGCCGACACAACGCAAGAGCTTTAGCTGCGGAGCCAGACGTATGGCTGAATGTCATGCGTGGCGTGCGGTGAAGGGCGTCAAATGACCGCCAGCGTTGCGCCAGCTACCTTTCGGGGACGGCCGCGACCACGAGGTGCGGCATCCTCCGGCTGCAAGTCCTTTAGCCATTGGCGAACGGCGCCGGCACGCCATCGCAAATGCCGATTACGTTCAATCAAGGGCGCAGGCAACCTTCCTTTGGCGCGCATTTGGTAGAACGCTGTCTCGGTGATTGCTAATAGCGACGCAAATTCGGCCGCTGTTACGAGTGCGGAGTCGTCGATAGCGCCAAACACTGCCCGAAAGTCGATTTCCTGCCCGTGACCGCTACTCATTTCTCTACCCCCGACCTTGATAATGCTGATGATTTTCTTTACGCTTGCGCGAAGCGAAAAAAGCAAATTCGGCGGGGTTTCTGCGAGGTGAAGATGGCTGTAATGCGAGGCGGTGCAGCAGGTCACCAACGAATGAAGGCGGTCACAACTACGCTTCTTGAGCGTATCCGTGACGCTGTGCCTCATATGCAAGAGCGAGAACTAGAATCCCAGCTCCCTATGGGATTGAGGTCGTACGCGCTCGACTGCCTGAACGGAGAACAACACTCAGCGGGCGACAAAAATACGGGCCAAGCGTTTCGCCGGTACCTGACTCAGAAGACGGCCCTTACTTGGTCAAAAATGTCGTTGGTGGTTGCGGCTTCTGAATCCGCTCTGGGGCTTGCTTTTTCAGACGGTGACTTATTCAGTTTAGGGGTACATGGTCTGCCGAGCGGCGCAGATCCGACGCCTCGGTTCGAGAACTACGAGAATGCGCAAAGACAGTTCAATATCGGATTGGAACGCATGCGAAGCGGCGTGCTGCCTTGCGGACTGAGCGAACGGGGCGGACGTCCGCGAGCGCCGCGAAACAAGGCAGAGGCGCAGCATGCTTTTGCGGAATGGAAGCATCGGATCGCGCAGTGCGGGGGCCGGGTATACGAAGATCGTCCCTGCGGCCCACCTGATCTGCTGGAACCCGAAGACGAAAACGAACGGCGCGAATGGGACTATCAGTCGCTTGATGAGTGCCAACGGCCGCTAGATCCGTTCAACCCTCACCCGGCCGCGCTAGATCGGATGCGACTTATGCTTGTCGGCAACTGGGGAGCCAGTCGGCCGATTTATCCCCAACCACTTACACCTCAGCGAGCGTCGCTCCTGTACGTAACGGCATCAACGACTGCCTCGAGTTGCGACGGCGACCTGGAGTCGGAGCTTCGCCACTTGCTATCCGGTGGCTAGGCTAGCCGTCATGAAATCGACCATCTTGAGTGCCGCCGAAACTTTGCGGAGCCCTGACACCGCTGCAGAACCAGACCCGCGCACGACGATGTTCGCTGGACAGGCTCTGCCATCCCTAGCTGCTCACCACCGCGACATCGAGGCCATACAGCTCGCCATCGGCGTGCCCGAAGCCGTAGCCATTCAGTTCGAGACGGCTCGTAACCTCTACCTCTATGCCTGGCACGTGTACCGCTTCTTCCCAGTGGCTCAAAGCCAAGCGCTATTCGCACTGGAGTTTGGGCTCAGAGTGCGGTTTCCCGATAGACTGCCTGAGCGGTATCAGCGTCCACGGCAGCAGCAACCGATGCTGGCTGGCCTGCTGGGCTATGCGATAGACCAGGGTCTCATCGGGAACGAAGGCTTCCGTCGCTGGCATCGGGCCGCAGAAGGCCGTGCGCGGCAGCGCCGATCATTGGAAATTATCCAAACCATGATCGATCAGCAACTCGAAAGCATGGAGGTTGACGAGGACGAGCCGGTCAACATCACTCCAGATGATCAGAGTTGGGATCTGGTGCAGATACTGCGAAAGAGCCTTCCCAGTTTGCGGAACGAGTTGGCCCATGGCTCGTCGATGTTGACGAACCAAGTGCTGGGAACCATTGAACTGGTCGCGGAGATCCTGTCCCAGATCTATGCGCCGGACTAGGGCGCAACGGTCTCAGCGACCAGCCAGGGCCAGCAGTCCGTCTGCACGGTACGGCGTCCGTACATCAGCGGCACAGCTCGCCATTTCCCGCTGAGCTCAACTTCGCTAAGCAGTCTGCGATTCCCGCGAACGACTGTTTCGAGGCGACGAACTTGAATCCTTGTAGGCCCGATTTGGGTCCCATTCTGCCGCTGGCTGTTGGGGCGAGCGTTGGTCGGGAGGCGGTCGGCAAGGTTCGGCCAGTTACGGCCATTCGACATGACCGGGAAGATCGCCGACAATGTGACTTAAGGGAACTGCATGCCGGTAAGGCATGCCTTCGTTAGATGCACGCGCGGATATGGAAGGTAGTGGCCACTGGGAGGAAAGGACAATTCAGGTCGACCGTGTCGTCGAGCCTAGCTGGCGCCCAATGCATTCGCGATTCCAATGTCGTTGTCATTACACGTGTTATTGCAAGACCTTTGATGCTATAAAACGGTCACTCGTCGAGCTTTCCTTCTTCGGAGTCGTTCTTGAAGATTATCTCAGTTTTCAACAATAAAGGTGGCGTCGGTAAATCGACCCTTAGTTTTCATCTTGCGCATGCGCTTGCCGAGCAGGGAACTAAGACTTTGATGATCGACTTGGATCCACAATCTAACCTAACGCTGCAGTGTCTTGAGCCGAATGCGTTAGAGAAGCTGTGGACAGAGGAAGAGCCGTTTATTGAAGACTTCCAAGACGCCCTAGAGCGTGTTAGGAACTTTGAAGTACTGGCACCGCGTGAACGAGCATGAGCATTGCGAAGACCACGAAATGAAGACCGGCAAGCGTTTCAGGTAGTCGCTCATAATCACGTGCCAGACGTCGGAAACGGTTGAGCCAGCCAAAGCTGCGCTCGACCACCCACCGCCGGGGCAGCAGTACAAAACCCTTTTTCGCTTCCTCGAGTTTGATCACCTGTAGTTCAATGCCTTCGTCGAGTGCAGCCTGCGCGGGCTCTTTGCCGGTGTATCCCTGATCCGCAAATGCAACCTTGACCGTGTGTCCCGTCACTTGCTGGACCTGACGTGCCAGCTCTGCTACCTGCGCGCGCTCCTGTTCATTGGCCGGTGTCACATGCACCGCCAGCAATTGCCCTAGGGTGTCCACCGCCATGTGGACCTTGCTGCCGCGTTTGCGCTTATAACCGTCATAGCCCGCACGCGGGCCGCTTTCGCAGGTCGACTGTATCGTGCGGCCATCCAGAATGACGGCGCTGGGCTGTCCCTGTCGTCCCTGTGCCACGCGTATCACCGAGCGCAGGTCGCTGACCATGTGCTCAAAACAGCCTGCCTGCAACCATCGTTGGGTCTGCTGATACACCAGTTCCCAAGGTGGGAAATCATTGGGCAGCATCCTCCAGGGCGCGCCGGCCCGAGCCATCCAGCGCAATGCATCAAACATGTCGCGCAGTTCGTATTTGCGCTGCGGCGCGCCGACGTCCATCAGCGTCAGATAGGGTGCCGCGAAACTCCATTCTTCGTCCGACACATCGGTCGGATACCCTTTGCGGTCTGCTCTTTTCATTCCGCCAGGATACCAGGTCTCACTCAAAGTGCCTAACACGCTCTAGAAAATAGCAATAAGTCATTTGACGAATTCGTCGCGATTCCACGATCGATCCATTGCCTTCTAAAACCAATTGAAGACGGTGTATTTGAATCATTCGCGCTGGGGGCGGTGCACAAGATAACACCAAAACTCGGGCTGATCCCGGGTCGCCTTAGCCTTCATACCTTTGAAGACAAACTTGCAAAATCGTGGAGCGACGCGTTTCTCGGTGAACCTCAGTCGCTAAGGCTACTCACCGCGATTCGCAGTTTATGTCTTGAGGCTGCTAAAAAATACGGTTATGAAGTGGCAATAATAGACACTTCTCCGAGTTTGGGGATCTTAAATCGCGTCGTCATATCCATGTCGACAGGATTTTTCGTTCCGTGCATGCCGGACATGTTTTCGACGTTTGGCCTTACCAATATTGGGTTGGCTCTGAAAACATGGAGTTCCCAATTCTCGACAATGTATAGCGTTCTTTCTGACAAGAAACGGGCTGCGTTCCCACCCCACTTTGTGAAGTTCCTCGGCTACACCCTCTATAACGCCCGGAGGTATGCAGGGCAGAACGATTATGACCTTGCCACAGCGCATTATGGATACGCGAAGACACTTCCGAAGATCGTCGAGACCAAGATTCCAATGGAATGTTATTCCCATCTAGAAAAGGGGGTTGTTACGAAGCCGATCGGTGGCACATCGATTATGCATTCGCACAACACACTACCATCGATGGCGCAAAAGTATCGAGCGCCCATGTGGAAAGTGCCTGCGCTTCCGGAACTGCAGCATGAGGACAAGAGCACCATCGCCGGAAATAAAGAGACATACCTTGAAAAGAGGGCGATGTACCATGCGTTTGCCAAAGACTTGATGTCGCGTCTCGTGCACTTGGAGGACTGATATGGTGCGCGAAGAATTGAGAGAAAAGCACGCGGACATTCTTAAAGCATATGAACAACATATTGAGTCCTTTGAATTTTTCCACAAACATGTGAGAAATTTCTTCGAGAGCCGAAGTCTGGCCAAGTACGTGCACTCTCTTCGATTCAGGCTGAAAGATGTCGATCATCTGCTTGAAAAGATTGATCGAAAGAATGCTGAAGATGCCAGTCTTTCGCCGGAGAAACAGAAGGGCCAGATTACTGCCGATAATCTATTTTCAAGAATCACAGACATCGCGGGTATCCGGGTTCTTCATCTTCACATCTCACAGTTTGAGCATATTCACCGTGCACTGATTGCCAAGGTCGATGAAGGGGAATTTACCTTGTTCGAACCTCCAAAGGCATACACCTGGGATCCGGAATCAGGCAATTATTTCGATGGATTAAATATCAAGCGCGAATTAAAGGAGAGTTACTATACGAGCATTCATTACGTGCTTCGACCTAACTCAAAATCGCAGGCAACGTGCGAAGTGCAGGTGCGTACACTTCTGGAGGAAGTTTGGGGCGAGGTCGATCATACGATGAACTACCCACAGCCGACATCAGATCCCCATTGCCGCGAACAGATACGGATACTTGCAAGACTAGTCGGCGCTGGCACTCATCTCGCCGATTCGATCATGCGTCGCTACGCGAAATAGTCAGAATGACATGCCTCGATGCTGTCTCTGTCAGTCGATGGTTGCGATCAGAAAGTCTGCTTTGGAGAAGGTCGACGGGCGGGAACGGGTCGCGTGCTGCCGATCATGTCATTACAAGACTCGGGTAGTCCATGCCAATTGCATGAGGCGGTGAACGGCCATCTACGGACGTTGGCCCACGCTTTCACCCGGACGTTCGAAGGACCGCTCCGCCCCGATAACGGCCCTTCGTGCGCAGCACACGTCAGGCGTGTTGTCGGCCGGAGCGGTCATCCGCAACACATTGCGCCAGGCCTACGCACGTATAGAAAAAGCGCGCACCATTGGGCGCGCGCCGGTGGTTCGGAAGCGCGACGCCCGGCGGCAAACCGGGCAGCACGAATCAGAATATGTTGCGAAGGCCGAGCGCGACGCCGGTCTGGTTGTTGCGACCCGGAAAGTCTGCTTTCGCCGCGCCAGTGCCGCGGATGAAATCGACCGTGCCATACACTTCAGTCCGCTTGGACAGCGAGTATTCGGCTAGCAGCACGCCGGAGTAGCGGACGCCGCGGCCGAGCGTGGTGCCGTCGGCGTTCAACGCATTGCGGGAGTGATCGTAGTAGGCCGCCGCAGTCAGCAGCAGCGGCGCCGTGACCTGCCAGGTGGTACCGACGTAGAAGCCGTCGTCGATGCGGTTGGTATTCGTCACCGGCGTCGAAAAGCCGGCAGCCGGCGCGTTTGCGGCCGCCATGTAAAGGTCGACGATGCCGGTATTGTCCTGCGCATGCAGCCAGCCTGCATAGGCCTTGATCGTGCTGAACGCATAGACAGCGCTCACGTTGACAACATTGAACTTGTTGTTGTGCGCATCGCTGTTCTGCTGAAAGCCGGCATCAAGGGACAAGCCGCCGTACGTATAGGACGCCGTCAAGCCGTACATGTTGTTCGCGCCGGTGCTGCCGGCCACACCGCCAAAGCTATACATGGCTTCCACGTTCAGGCCGCCGAACTGGCCGTTGTACTTGACGGAGTTGTTCTGGCGCAGGCCGTAGCCGAGTGCGCCAGGCAGCCAGCCGTCCTGATCGTAGTTACCGACGGTCAGCGGGTCGTAGACGTTCCCTAGCTGGTCGAATAGCGGCGTATTCTGGCGACCGAAGGTCACCGTGCCATACTGGTTGCTAGACAGCCCAACATAAGCCATCCGGTTGAAGAGGGTATTCTGGCTCGCAAACTGGCCGTTCCACAGGTTGAAGCCGTTCTCAAGCCGGAACACCGTAGACAAGCCGCCGCCCAGGTCTTCAGAACCCTTCAAGCCCCAACGGCTTCCGGTGATCGGGCCGACGCCCATCGATACCTGGCTGTCGTTGTTCGCATTGGCGTTGGTGAGATAGCGGACGCTCGTGTCGACGATGCCGTACAGCGTGACTGAGTTCTGCGCGAAAGCGGATTGGGCCGCGATGGCGATAAGTGCGCCGCCGATGGCGCTGATGGTTTTCTTCACAGAGTGTCTCCCCATGTTTAGTTGTAAGGCAAACCGCTGGTCTATATAACCGCTGCGGTTCATGCGCGGCTTTTGGCCTGCGCGCAATGATATTTCCGCCAAATTAAATCGGGACCTGTTTTCAATTTTTGTGTCTCCCGTTTACAACATTGGATTGACTTTCGTATCACCGGACACTGCCAGCGAATTCTTGTATATGGTCGGAACAGCCCTGCCCTGTTATGCGTGCTGCTCATCGTTGTTGAGCCGATTGCAGGCCAGGCTGACGGCACAAAGCCGCAGAAACGCGACTAGACGCCAGAATAGCCAGGGTGGCCGTTTGACCTCGAAAGCTGTCGTCTAGATGCTGCATGGACGACCGTCTGAGATGGGTCGGTCTATGCCGATCGCATCAAACTCTGTTCGGCCAGCTGCAGACCTTCGACGTGTCGACCAAAATCGACGACAATGTTCCCAAGGAACGATTGCGGGTCGTGCTCCGTCGTCGGAGACGCCGCTGAACCTAAAAGGCAACATGAGACGACAGTTCTCCGCTGCGCTCGCAGCCGCCTCTTTCGCGACTTGCGTTCATGCGCAAAGCAACGCGTCCGGCCCGCTCGGCACGCCCTCGGGCAAACTGCAATTCGTGCGCGTCGACCACGATTTTGCGGCTATGCTCGACAAGGAAATTTTCGATCGGTTTGGCGCGAGCACGCTCACGCATTTCGACGACATGGGCAACGAAAATGACACTGTTGACCGCACGCTCGTGCAGACCGAGTCCGGCCCGGTGCTGTACGACCTTCGCCACCGTCCTCCACTTGTGCAGCGCTGTGGCACGCGCATGACGGTCAAGCGCGTGTTCTGGCAAGGCGATGAGGTCGTGATGCAAGGCTCGCAAGGCTGGTTTCGATTCCAGCGCGGCGCGCTAACGAAACTGCAGTCGTCTACGACGACGTACCACTGACTACGCGCACGCCATTGCCGGTCTCCAAGTCGCCTCAGTCTGTTGCGGGTCGGGCTGAGCCCGTCGTCGTGGGACAGGGTTCGGCCACCAGCAGCCTGTCGTGGCCGTCCGCTTTCGGGCATACTCGCGGCAACCCATTGATCGAGATATGGCAATCGACCACGGCGCACTCGACGCATGATCCTTCGCCTCGTGAAGACCGTCCCGCAGCGGCTCGATGCCATCTTGGCTGACAGTGTGGTGTGTGTGGCCGCAAGCAGGATCAGCCGTCGTCGCGCCAGCGCCTCTGCCGCGGGAAGTGTGGACGAGACGATCAGGGAGCGTCTGCAGGCGCTCCGGCGCGCCGAGCAGATCGCTTATGACCCTGCGATCACTTTGACGATGGTCGCCCGCATCGATGAGCCGCTGACACGACTAGACCGCTGAACACCATGAACCAACCCCGGAACACTACCTTGACCAAAGCGCGCGCCGTGCCCATGCCTAGCAACAGCGTGCTAGCGCCGCTTTACGCGGGCGCGGACCTTTTGGACGCCTTTGCAATTCGACTGCCGGCGGAGGCCAGCGATGATCTAGAGGTGTTGGCACGCGCCGCGTTCGAGCGGCAGGCGTGGTGGATTCGTGCGCTCACGCGTGTCCGCGATGTGGTGATGGTGACAGTCGGCGTCAAATCGTCTCGTGCCGTCGGTCTTGCCGCAGCGGCGCGTGGGCCGGTTATCGGCTACTTACCGCTGCTGTCAAAGAGCGCGACGGAGTTGGTAGTGGGCGCGGATGACCGGCATCTCGACTTCCGCGCCACCATCCAACTTCGCGCCGATGCGGCAAATGGGCGAGAGCTGCTCGCAGGCACGGTGGTGCATTGCCATAACAGACTGGGGCGAATCTATCTTGCGACGATTGCGCCGTTTCATCGCGTGATCGTGCGGGCAAATTTGGAACGGGCAGTAAGAGCAATGAGGATTTAAGCATGCTTTGGCGGTGCTACGGGAGGAAATATGACTGAGCGCGACACTGAACTCCACGGTTGCTGGCGGTTGATTTCTTTTAATACTGAGCTTCAGGATTCAAACGAGCGCACTCAACCTTGGGGCGCCGACCCGAACGGGTACCTTATCTTCGGCTCTGATGGGCGAATGATGGTACTGGTTACCGCAAAGGCGCGGGAGCCAGGGAACACAGATGAGAAGGTGGTGGCACTCTTCCGCACTGTGATGGCCTATACAGGACGGTATCGGATAGATAAGGATAGGTTCATTACAAAGATTGACTCATCTTGGAATGAAGCCTGGAACGGCAGTGAGCAGGAACGATTCTACAAGCTTGATGGAGACACGCTCGACGTCAGTACGGCCTGGATGCCGAATCCGTTAGTGCCAGGAAATCCAATAGGAAGGGCTATTCTCAGCTTTAGACGCGAGTAATTTCGCGACGTTGAGTTCGCAATGTTAGTTTTCAGGTCATCAACTTGACGATGAGTCTGGCAACCAGGCAGCTACCTTTGGCTGACCAAATTTGGGTTGCCTCTCGGTCGGCTTGAGGTCGGAAGCGGCAGGTCGCTTTAGCGGATCACGAACGTCCGGTTTCGGGCAGGCGATTAACCACCTCCACCGGCTCCTTTGGGTCGACTACGGCCGACCGCGCGGGGCGGCACGCTGCCTACACAGCAACCTCTTCTTCGGCATGAGAGAGACGACTGTTGAAGAACTCCCACCGCTCGGCAAGTGCGGCGTGGTCCGGTCCACTGGTGCCGTTCGTAAACAGCGGCGCGCCCTCAAAAGAACCGTATCCCATCCCCAGCAGCGCGGGGTGCAATGAAATTGTCATCGTGGCGGGATTGATTGCCAGCAGCCCCAGGTCGAACAGCGTGTGCAGATCGCTTCGCAACAACAGTCCATTGTGAACACCGTTTTCGCTGGTCCTAGCATACGGAGCAATGTGGGCCGCTTCCACGAGGCCAGGAAAGGCACACCGGCTTATCTGGCAGGCGTTTCCGTAGCGCAAGATGAGCCGATTCCGGAATTGCGGCTGCCCACGCCTGAGATTTACTTCACGCAGCACTCGTCGCCGTGCCTCGATAATTGATCGCGGCATCTCAACGTCGGTATCAATCTGCGCAGCAGTGTCGGCGTCGATCGCATCCGCATACTCAACGACAAGCCGGTGGCAACCGATATCGTCCAATAGTACTTCCTCGAACTTTGCGAGATCGAGTTCTTTGATCGACATCTGGTCGCTCGGCCGCATGACTGCGTCATTCAACTGCTGCAGCGTTAACGCGCGAGGTGCCGGACGAAAGGTCCCGCCGTAGTGCGCCTCGAACGTCTTGACGCTAACCGTTTCTCGCTTGGGCGCGTCGAAATCATGATGGTCCCGGCAGGCCCAACGCGGCTGCATCGTGACCCGTTCCTTGATTTGGCTGATACCGCAGACCGGACAGCGCAACCGCTGCTTTTCACCCTCACCCGTCAGGATCTCCTCAATTCTCGCGATACCCAGAATCTTGATCCGAGAACGCAAGACAATCACGTCTCCCTCTGACACCTGCCGATAATTTGAGACGTTACTGTCGTATCGGTAGACCGCTGACGGGTCGTCCTCATATCCGGCGTTTCCACCGTATTGCCGCATCCCGTCGATCGTGAGTAGTGACCATGCGCGCGGACTTGCCACTATGCCCCCCCGCAGTAACTGACACTGCTGTCCGATGGGTGCATAGAACAACAAGGGAAATGCTTCAGGTCGCTAACTTGACCGGCAAAAGTGAATGTCATGGTCTAAATGCACCGTTTTTTATTGAATCGAAGCGTGCCACATTCACGTTCGGCAGGCAATGCGGCGGCCCGGAAACCAGCTCTGATGTACGACCAGGGCCGACTGTCGCCGTTCGCGACAGGCAAAGTGCGGCCATTAGCGGCCGTTGGCCCGCGCTGCCGTAGGGACACTCGAACGTCGGTTCCGCCTTGGGAACGGACCTTCTTGCGCCGACCATGCCCGTCGCGTCGTCGGCGATTCGCTCTACCTTGCTGTAAGGGTTCCCGCCTATATTTTCAGCTGACGCCGTTCGTCTACGGGGTATGGCCTAAAACACGGGGGTGCGCGATGCAGGAGGCAAGCATTGCTGGCTCTGGCAACACGATCGTGCAGATCGTCGGCGACGGCAACAGCATCACGGCGGGTTATAAGCACCTGACGCTCACGCGGCATCTTGGCTGGCGGCAAATCCGGCAGGATCTGGACCGCCTCTCCCCGTACACACGCGCCATACCGCTACTGGGTCGCGAGACTGAGCTGGCCAGCTTGCACGCGTTCCTGTGTGACGCGCGCCCGCTGTTGGCCCGCGTGCTTGTGGGTGGCGCGGGCAGCGGCAAGACACGGCTCGCGCTCGAATTTTGCGAGCAGGCAAGTGCCACTGGCTGGAACGCAGGATTTGTCACTGGCACGGAGTTGGGCCGGTTCGTTGGGGAGCAGAACCTGAGTGACTGGGGTTGGCAGAAGTCCACGCTGATCGTGGTGGACAACGCCGCCGGGCATGCGGAGCTGCTGCGCAACTGGCTCGACGAGCTCACTGACCATGCGGCACCGCCGCAGCATGCGCTGCGGTTGCTGCTGCTTGAGCGCAGCGCCAGCATCGATACCGGCTGGTGGACCACCGTATTTGCCTCGGGGGGCTGGGGCGCCGCGAACAAGAGGGCCGTACTCGATCCGCCCGAACCAGTACCGATCCTGCCGCTGGCGCACGCCGAGGACCGTCTGGCGCTGCTTAAGGCGATGCTGGCCCAGGCAAGCCCCCACCGGCCGATCGATGTACCTGTAGATGACGCCGTATTTCGCGACCGGCTCATGCAACTCGCATGGGGCGGCGATCCACTATTCCTGATGATGGCCGCGCTCGAGATGGTCCAGCTGGGCCATGCGGGGGCACTGGCGCTTACCCGCACCGACCTTGCCGACGCCATTGCCTGGCACGAGGCCGAACGACTACAGCAACTGGCGCAAGCTTCCACAGTTGACCGTGACCTGGTGCAACACCTGGCTGCCTGCGTCACGCTCGCGCAGGGCATGAGCCGTGAGGACTTCGAGCGCTTTGCGACCAGCGAGAAGGCCGCCATCGGTCACCCGAGCGGCGGCGACGCCGCGGTGCTGGCGGACGTGCTACAAGAAGCGCTGCCGCATCCCAACGGGATTGCACCCCTGCAGCCAGACCTGATCGGCGAAGCCCTGATCATGCGCGCGATGCGAAAAGACGGTCGCGCATCCGCCGTGCTGCGTTGTCATGCTGCCTTCGGCCGGGCGGTGGCCCAGTCGGTTATCATCTGCGCACAAGACTTCGGGCAGCAGTCACCTGCGCCGCTGCAGTGGCTCGAAGGCATCATGGACTCACTCGCCGATGCGGAAGACGAACTCGCGGCGCTGGAAGACAGCTTGCCGGAAAGCGTCGTTTTAAGAGACTTTCGCTTAAAGGTCACAGGGCGTCTGCACGTATTATTGGAAGCACGTTTCGCAGCACGTGGTGAGGTACCGTTGCACGATCGCGCCGACGTGCTGCACCGGCTAGCACGAGCGCGGGAAAAGGCGGGCCGATGGGAGTCCGCTTTGGAGCCAATGCTGGAGGCTGTCGAGTATTACCGTATATTGGCGGCACAATACCCCGATGCGTTCCTGCACGGGCTGGCCTTGTCGCTTCGCAGCTTGTCCGCCATCCACAGCGCACTGGGCCAGTACAAACCCGCCTTGGAGGCCGCGCAGGAGGCAGTCGAGCACTACCGTAAACTGGCCACCCAGCAGCCTGACGTATTCCGGCCACAGCTGGGTTTGTCCCTCACTACCTTAGCCAACGGATTCAGCGAGCTGGGCCGGCACGAGGCGGCTTTGCAGGCCGCGCAGGAAGCGCTCGATCTCGTTCGCGAATATGCGGCCAGGCAGGGCATTGGGTTTAAGTCGGGGTTGGCCACGTCGCTCGACACCTTGGCCAACGTGTTGGTCGATTCGAACCAACGCAAGCTTGCGTTGGAGGCCGCGCGGGAGGCGGTGGAACTCTTCCGCGAACTTGCCGCCCAGGCGCCCGATGTGTTCCGGCCCGATTTGGCTAGGACGCTCGGCAACCTCGCCGGCCACCTCGGAGCACTCGGCGAGCGCGCTCCCGCTGTGCAGGCAGCGCAGGAGGCGCTCGAGCTCTATAGGAATCTGGCGGCCCAGCATCCCGATTTGTTCCGGCCCGATTTGAGCCTGTCGCTCACTAACCTTGCCAACGCGCTCGTCGGGCTCGGCCAGCCCCAACCCGCAGCGCAGGTAGGACAGGAGGCGGTCGAGCTGTTCCGCGAGCTGCTGGTGACGACCGAGCAGCGCGACGCGATCCGGACCAATCTGGCCTTGTCGCTCACCAACTTGTCTGTCAGCCGCAACGCGCTGGGCCAACACGAGCCCGCCTTACAAGCCGCACAGGAGGCGCTTGAGCTCTATCGCGAACTCGCTGAACAGCGGCCAGACATGTTCCGGCACGCTCTGGCGAAGTCATTTCACAACCTGGCTTGGACGCACTGGCAGCTGGAGCAACGCGAGTTCGCCTTGCATGCCGAGCTGGAGTCGCTTGAGCTCTACCGTGAACTAGCTGCAAAGCAGCCTGACGTGTTCCGGGCCGACTTGGCGAGGTCGCTTCACAACCTCGCCTCCATGCGCAATGAGCTCGGCCGGCGCGGGTCCGCTCTGCAGGCCGAGCAAGAGTCGTTCGAACTCTTCCGCGAACTCGCGGCCCAGCAGCCCCACGTGTTCCGGCCCGATCTCGCGTGGTCGTTCCACAGCCTGGCCAGCCTGCGCAAAGCGCTGGGGCAGGGAGAGTCCGCCCTGCAGGCCGAGCAAGAATCGCTTGAGCTCTTCCGCGAACTCGCCGCCCGGCAGCCCGACATATTCCGGCCCGACCTGGCGAACTCATTGCACAACCTGGCCAGCATGCTCACTGAGCTCGGGCAGCGCGAGTCCGCCCTGCAGGCCGAGCAAGAGTCGTTCGAACTCTTCCGCGAACTCGCGGCCCAGCAGCCCGACATGTTCCGGCCCGACCTCGCGCGATCGTTCCACAACCTGGCCAGCCTGCGCAGAGCGCTGGGGCAGGGAGAGTCCGCCCTGCAGGCCGAGCAAGAATCGCTTGAGCTCTTCCGCGAACTCGCCGCCCGGC
>NZ_JBYSWU010000005.1:117362-226731 GCF_058781505.1 Paraburkholderia sp. FW306-2-2C-D06C
AGCCCGACATATTCCGGCCCGACCTGGCGAAGTCGTTGCACAACCTGGCCTGGATGCGCAGTGAAGTCGGACAGCACGAGTCCGCCCTGCAGGCCGCCCAGGAGGCGTCCAAGCTCTTCCGCGAACTCGCCGCCCAGCAGCCCGACATGTTCCGGCCCGACCTAGCGAAATCTCTGATGGTGTTGGCACTTCGAACCCGCGATGTCAGCGGCGCAACCGAGGCACTGCAGTTTGCGCGGGAGGCCATCGTGACACTTGCGCCCGAATCCCTTCGCCACTCCAACGCCCACGCCGGATTGATAAAGGCGGTGGGTCGCGGTTACTTACAACTGTGTGAATCGGCAGCGTGCGTACCAGACCGCGAGCTACTGGAGCCGATGCTGCCTTACCTTGTTGACAAGGAGTGAACCATGCTGGACATCGCAACGCTGACCACCCTGGCCTCATCGGCGGTGGCCGCACTTACACCGCTGCTGAAGACGGCCGCCGAAAAAGGTGTCGAGGAGCTTGGCAAATCATCCGCAAGCATGTTCTTCGACAAGCTGAAGGAACGGCTCAACCACAAAGGCGCTAGGGAAGCACTGGACGACCTGGCCGCACAACCCGACGACGCCGCCGCACAGGGAGCGCTCACCATGCAGTTGCGCAAGGCGCTTGCCGACGATCCAGCGTTGGCAGCGTTTCTGCAGCGGTGGGTGGCCGAATCTCAGCCGGCAACGGGCACCAGCCAGAACGCAAATGTGTCTGGGGACAATAGCAAGGTGACGCAAATCGTCGGGTCCGGCAATAGCGTGAGCTGAATGTGCCAGACCAGACCAGGCACAGGTAAACGAAACGGCCACTTTTCGCAGCGAAATTGTCTAGAGATTGGCCGAGAACTTGCCGACTGGCGTTCCCACAAAGCCAGGAATGGCCGTTGTAACCTTGGAAGCCGTCATTGATATGGCGCGTGGTCCAGTAACTGAGTTGGGTCGTCTACTGCCCGTCGCGGCGGCTCAGTTTTGATCCGCGTCAGTTGCAGTCAATGTGAGTACGGGGCGATGGAATGCAAGCATGCCCGGCTGAATGCAAGCACGGCTGCAGATTATCCGAGCACGCGCGCCCCGTCAGTTGCAGTTATTTCGAGCAGAAAATCTGCGTCGATTGCAAGCACAGCCGGTTTGGATTGCAAGCAGCTACAGCTAGTGGGACGGCGGAAGAACGGCGGACGCGAATGCAATGCTGAAGAGAATTGAGAAGAAATGAGGGAGGAAAAAGCCTCACAGAATCAAAGATGTGACGCTACAATGGCTATTGGTGTCTGGGCTAGATAGCGGTTCACACGGCAGGGGTCACTGGTTCGATCCCAGTACTACCCACCAGAATCTTGGTGTGTCGATCACCGAAGAATAAAGGGCTTGCGTAGAAATACGCGAGCCCTTTTCTTTTGTGCGATTTTTTTGCGCGATATCGCATCCCATGTCGCGGTGATCACATCGGCACGTAGCAACGCGAGCGCACTGCCCCAGTTCGCAGTCAACAGCGAATCTTCGTACGATTGCGATCGCTTAACAGTGCTGATATAGTCAGTTTTCGGGCACTCGCCCCGCCTTACTTCCTCTTCACCTCATCGACTACAGGGAGGCGTCACATGTTCACAGTGCATATCGCCGTCCCTGGCATGGTCTCGCGATCATTCTCGCGACCTTAAGTCGTCGCTCACGCGGCTCTGCCTGACCAGGCGTCCCGCGCAATTTCCAGACAGTCCGTAGTCTTTTCGCCAGTGCGTTCTGGCGCCGTTCGACTGTCTCGCCTTTTCGCTCCTGACTGGAAACTCGGTGCGCTCTTACGCCGCCGGGTCGTGGCAAATGACCAGAAAAAAACTCGACTTTCGCGGACAAGCCTTCAAGGACGTCCTCGGCTTCACCTTCCGTCACTGGGCCCGGCAGCCCTGGCGCATCTTCGTCATTACCGTGCTGGTGCTGTTCTCAGCCTTGGCTGACGTGCTCACGCCAATGTTTGCCGGACGGCTCGCCGACGCAATCGCATCCGGCCCGGCCGGCAACGACAGCGCCTGGCACGCGGCGATCACGGCCTTCTGCGTGCTGACCGCGCTCGGGCTCGGCGCGACGCTGCTGCGCCAAGGCGTGTTCTTCAACATCATCAAACTGACGCTCAAGATGATGAGCGAGACCGCCGCGAACGCGTTCCATCGCGTGCAGCGTTTTTCGACCGACTGGCACGCCAACAGCTTCGCCGGGTCCACGGTGCGCAAAATCACCCGCGGCATGTGGGCGCTGGATCTGCTCAACGACACGCTGCTGATCGCGCTGTTTCCGTCGCTGGTCATGCTGGTCGGCGCAACGATTTTGCTGGGCGTGCGCTGGCCCGTCATGGGCGCGGTCGTCGGTCTTGGCTCATTGCTGTATATCGCGGTGACCGTTGCGCTGTCGCTCGGCTTTGTCGCGCCTGCCGCGCGCCTTGCGAACGCGTGGGATACGCGCATGGGCGGCGCGCTCGCCGATGCGGTCAGTTGCAACGGTGTGGTAAAGGCATTCGGCGCCGAAGACCGCGAAGAAGTACTGCTGGCCCGCGTGATCGGCAAGTGGCGCCATCGCACACGCCGCACGTGGATGCGCGGCACGATCAACGGCGGCGTGCAAGGCGGCATGCTGGTGACGATCCAGGCCGCGATCCTCGGTGCGGCGCTGCTGCTGTGGGCGCGTGGCGAAGCGAGCGTCGGCGACATCACGTTCGCGCTGACGATGTTCTTCATGCTGCAAGGCTATCTGCGCGAAGTGGGCATGCATATCCGCAACCTTCAACGCTCGGTCAACGATATGGAAGAACTGGTGTCGCTGGAGAGTCAGTCGCTCGGCATCGAAGACCGGACCGGTGCTGGTCCGATCTCGATCGGCAAGGGCGAAATCCGCTTCGAACATGTCACCTTCCACTATGGCGCGAGCGCCAAGCCGCTCTATGACGATTTCTCCGTGCGCATTGCGCCTGGCGAACGCGTGGGGCTGGTCGGGCATTCCGGCTCAGGCAAGACGACGTTCATCAAGCTGATCCAGCGGCTTTACGACATCTCGGAAGGCAGGATCACGATCGACGGTCAGGACATCGCCCACGCGCAGCAGGCGTCGTTGCGCAATCAGATTGCGATCGTCCAGCAGGAGCCCGTGCTGTTTCACCGGTCGCTTGCCGAGAACATCGCGTATGCGCGGCCCGGCACGAGCCGCGCGGAGATCGAACGCGCGGCAAGGCTCGCCAGCGCCCATGGCTTCATCGCGGCGCTGCCTGACGGTTACGACACGCTGGTGGGTGAACATGGCGTCAAACTCTCGGGCGGCGAACGTCAGCGGGTTGCTATCGCGCGGGCGTTCCTTGCCGACGCGCCGATCCTGATTCTGGACGAAGCGACGTCGAGTCTCGACAGCGAAAGCGAAGTGCTGATCCAGCAGGCGATGGAACGGTTGATGATGGGCCGCACGACATTGGTGGTGGCCCACCGTCTTTCCACCGTGTGAGCGCTCGACAGGCTGCTGGTGCTGGACAAGGGCAAGATCATCGAGGAAGGCAACCACGAGACGCTGATCAAGCTCGAGAACGGCCTGTACCGGCGCTTGTTCGAACGTCAGGCGCTGGAGCTGATCAAGGGATTGACCGATTCGGATGTCACGCACAAAACCGCTGGCGTGAAGGCGAATCGGATGGACGATTCGACGTTGCTGGTGGGGAAGTAAATTGCTTTAAATGTGCGGGACGTCATGCGTTCCGCACACTCACAGTTCTAGACCACGCCCGTCGGCAGCCCGATGCCGCGCGCCATCCCAGATGCAGCGAACACCATCGCAATCAAAAGCACCGTCTGGATCACGCTGATGTGCGCGAACCTGCGCGCTCGCCGCAGATCCGGCGGACTGCCTTTGCGGAGTGCGGCGCGCCAACGCATCAGCGCGAGCATCGGCGCGATTTCGAGGACGAGGATCAGCACGAGCAGCGTCATCTTGACGTGAAAGAGCGGCTCATGCAGGTAGTAATCGGCGCCCTTCTCGAAGCCGCCGAACGCGCGCATCAATCCGGTGACGATCAGCAATAGTGCCGAGATGCCCCACCCTGTGTCGGCGCGAAATACCGAGCGCAACGCGGCAGGTACGGTGGCGCGGCGCAACGCCCAGGTGCGCCGGAGAATCGACGCAAGCGCAAGACCATAAGCAAGCAGGTGAACAGCGGCAAGCAACCAGCGAACCAGCATAGCGACTCCCGTAAAAGGACGCGACACGATCGATGTATTTCCCACTCGCCGGCGTTCGCACTGGGCGCGCCGGGCGGTGTTGCCTCATTGATGCTCAGTATGGGCTTACGCTAAGCATGCCTGGACCGCAGGCGCGGCCGATCGCTTTCACCGCCGGATTCAAACTTGCCGCAGCAATGTATCGAGCGCCCGAGCGGCGACCCGATCGCCTTCGGTAGCGAGCGCGGCGCGGAACACGGTTTGCCGGTTGTGACCCGCCGCAGCCGGCGAATCCCACAGCAATTCGATTTTCGGCCGCCGGCCGAAACCGTCGCGCGCAAGCGAAGCCGCGGCAGCTGTCCTGACCGGCACCGGAGCCACACCCGGCTCGCCGGCGGCGCCGAAAGCCACCGCGGGCGTCGGTGTCGGCGGGCTTGTCATGCCCTGCCCCGCCGGCCAACGCACGGACAACTCGCGTGCATCGTACTGACCGACCTTGCGACGCTCGGCCCATACGACCACCGTGCGCGTCGCCGGATCGAGCGCGACCGCATAGCGGCCGATCGCGAAGCGCCGCGCGGCGATATTGGTGCGCCACAACGCGCGCGGCCGGCAGATCCACACGACCGCCGCGTACAACACCGGCGCGGCCAGCAGCCAGCCATTGGTGGCCGCCACCGCTTGCGCGGCGCGCCGCCAGCCCGCGCTCGCCGCAAAGGCGCCGACCGACCAGGCCGCGAACAGGAATCCCAGGAAAGCGAACAGACGCAGCGCCTGCCGCAGCCATTGCGGCAACGGATGAAACGGCCGCTCGGCCACCGCGCGCGCGCCCGGCAGGAAGATCAGCAGGAACAGGAAGACCAGATTGATGCACGCCCACGGCGACGACAGCATCGCTACCAGCGACGCGCTCAGATCCATCTGCGCCATCGAAAAAAGCCAGCGAGCGAGGAGCACGAGACCGATGGCGCGCAGCGCGAAAATCGTTCCGGCGCCGGGCGCCGCGTTCGCACGCGTCTCTTTCGTTCTCGCCAAGGCATCCTCCTGTCGTCGGCGGCGCCGCAGCCAATTTTGCGGCACGGCCATTATAGGGATATTACGGAGAGTGGCTCATGCTTGCCGGCCCGAAAACCGTACTTTCTGCCGCTCACGCGGAAAAACGCGGCGCGCATGCAACAACGCCCCGCGTGCATGACGCACGCGGGGCGTTGCTGGTGGCTGGCGGCGTCGCCCGGAAGCGCTCCGCAAGCCGGCTTCTACTGCTTTTACCGATTAAGCCATTTGCTAGTGTCGTAGCGTCGATTAGCCCGCGTTGACTTCGCGCAGCACCGTGCGGTGCTTCTGACGCAGCAGCTCTTCATAGGTGGCGACGTAGTTCTGCGCCATGACCTTCGACGAGAAGCGCGACTCGAACGCCTGGCGCACCTTGGCGCGCGGCAGCGTGTGCAGACGCTTCACGGCGGCGACCGCGCTGATTTCGTCTTCGACGACAAAGCCCGACACGCCGTTTTCGATCACTTCCGGCACCGAACCGCGATTGAACGCGATCACCGGCGTACCGCAAGCCATGGCCTCGATCATCACCAGACCAAAGGGCTCCGGCCAGTCGATCGGGAACAGCAGCGCATGCGCATTGCCGAGGAACTCGGTCTTTTCGGCTTCGCTGATTTCGCCGATGTATTCGACGTGCGGCAGCGACATCAGCGGCTTGATCACTTCGTCGTAATACGCGCGGTCGGCCTTGTCGAGCTTGGCGGCGACCTTGATCGGCATACCGGCCTGCTCAGCGATGCGGATCGCCGTGTCCAGACGCTTTTCCGGCGAAATACGGCCGAGGAACGCGAGGTAGCTCGGCTTCACGTCCTTGATCGGCGTGAGCAGGTTTTCCGGCAGGCCGTGATAGACGGTTTGCAGCCAGTTGGCCTGTTGCAACGGGATGCGCTGGTTGTCCGAAATCGACACCACCGGCACGTCGCTGAACGTATTGAAGATGGGCTGCAGTTCCGGCAGATCCAGGCGGCCATGCAACGTGGTCAGGAACGGCACCGGTTGACGGGCGAACAGCGAGAACGGGTAGTAATCGATGTGGAAATGCAGCACGTCGAATTCGTCCGCGCGGCGGCGCACTTCTTCGAGCAGCAACATGTGCGGCGCCATCACGTCGCGGATCGTCGGGTCGAGGCGCAACGCTTGCGGCCAGAATGCTTCGAGTTTCGCCGAGGTCTGTGAATCGCCGCTCGCAAAAAGCGTCACGTCATGGCCCTGTTCGACCAGCGCTTCGGTCAGGTAGGACACCACACGTTCCGTGCCGCCATACAGCTTGGGAGGAACCGCCTCGTGCAACGGAGCGATTTGAGCGATTCGCATAATGGAGAACTCCTCGTAAAAAATCAGGCAAAGGTACTGCGTTTGGTTAAAAGCGACTCGCTTGCTCGCCAGGGCAGTCTGGCCGGTTGATCCCGGCACGGGCCTGTTTCTTTCGAGAAATCCTGCGATGGATCGCTTGGGTAGTGAGCCCAGATCGATGTCGTCACCGTCTGCGCATGTGCCGGTAAACGCACATATGCCACCTACGTTGACAAACTGTCAGATATTTCGCTGGGCCAACGGAGCATGCATTATCAGTGCCGGAATTCGCGCTGCACCACAACATTTCAAAGTCTTTACGTTGTTACAAAGGCGAAACACTTTGCAAACCCTTGTTTTATAAGACAGTTCTAGAGTAGCCACTGGCTTGCAACGCGGAACGTCGAACGCGGCTCTGTAAGCTCTTGCGTCAACTTTGCCGGCACGCATTGAAGAAATGCATCGGCAAAATTGTATGCAACTTGTAATTATATCCAGAAATATTCCGCAGCCTGCGTGAACCACCGGCCTGTTGGCGGGTCGAGCAATAACAGGTCGCGGTGGTCTATCGCGAAATCAGTCGCGTCAGCACGCCGGATACCCAGGGCGTAATCGCTTTTGCATGTTTACAATGCGAAGCATCGGCTTCGCGGCGAGCTATTCGCCGTGGCCCATGCTTTGCTTGCACAACCCGAAACACTCCGACCTCACGATCAATTGGAACACTCAACCATTGCCCAGCGTAATGCCCAGAACGCAAAGCTTGCGAGCTATGCGCATCGGCCGCTTGCGTTTCTTTTCCGCTTTATCCGCCGCCACCCGCTCGCGCATGCGATCGTCCTGTGCAGCGTGATTGCGGCCGTGGGCTGTGCGCTCGCTTCGCAATACGCGATCAAACACCTGATCGACGTGCTCGGCGAAGGCCGGCATCATCCCGGTCCGCTGTGGGGGGCGTTCGCCATCCTCGTCGGTCTGATCGCCGCCGACAACCTGCTGTGGCGGGTCGGCGGCTGGTTCGCCGCGCATACCTTCGTCGCCGTTACGGGCGACTTGCGGCGCGATCTCTTCCAGTATTTGAGCGGCCATTCGCCTACCTACTACGCCGAGAAGCAGCCGGGCATGCTCGCAAGCCGCATCACGGCAACCTCGAACGCGGTGTACACCGCCGAGAACACCACCGCGTGGAACGTGCTGCCGCCTTGTATTGCCGTGCTCGGCGCGATCGTGATGATCATCGCCGTGAATCCGCTTATGGCGGCCGGCCTGATGCTGTGCTCGGCCATTCTGTCGGTCGTGCTTTACAAGCTCGCCGGACGCGGTTCGGCACGGCATCACCACTTCGCGACCAAAGCGGCGTCGGTGGACGGCGAGCTGGTCGACGTGATCAGCAACATGGGCCTCGTGCGCGCCTTCGGCATGACGTTTCGCGAACAGCAGCGTTTCGGCGCGACGGTCAAGGCGGAAATGGATGCGCGCCAGCAGAGCCTGCTGTATCTGGAAAAGCTGCGCCTGCTGCACGCGGTGATCACTGCGCTGCTGTCGGCCGGCTTGCTGGGCTGGGCGCTGTGGCTGTGGGATCAGGGCAAGGCGACCTCCGGCGACATCGTGCTGGTCAGCTCGCTCGGCTTTACGATTTTGCACGGCACGCGCGATCTGGCCGTGGCGCTCGTCGACGTGACGCAACACGTCGCACGGCTCGCGGAGGCGGTGCGCACGCTGCTCGAACCGCACGGCATGCCGGACCGCAATGACGCGACCGAACTCGTGCCGCAAGGCGGCCGGGTCAATTTCGAAGGCGCGACGTTCGCCTATCCGCGCCGCCGGCCGATTCTCGACCACTTCGATCTGCATATCGAACCGGGCCAACGGGTCGGCCTGATCGGCAAATCGGGCGCGGGCAAATCCACCGTGCTCGCATTGCTGCAGCGCTTCTACGAAACGCAAGGCGGCGCGATCAGGATCGATGGCCAGGACATCGCCTCGATCACCCAGGACAGCCTGCGCCATGCGATCGCGCTGGTGCCGCAGGATATCTCGCTGTTCCATCGCACGGTGTACGAGAACATCGCGTACGGCCGGCCTGAGGCGACCCGCGAAGAGGTCATGGCGGCCGCGCGCGAAGCCCGCTGCACGGATTTCATCGAAGCGATGCCGGAAGGTTTCGATACGATCGTCGGCGATCGCGGGGTAAAGCTGTCCGGCGGTCAGCGCCAGCGGATCGCGATTGCGCGGGCGATTCTGAAAAACGCACCGATCCTGCTGCTCGACGAAGCCACCTCGGCGCTCGACAGCGCGTCGGAAGAAGCGATCCAGAAGGCGCTCGACCGGCTGATGGTGGGCCGCACGGTGATTGCAATCGCGCACCGGCTGTCGACGCTGAACAACTTCGACCGGATCATCGTGATGAGCTCGGGCAAAGTCATCGATGACGGCAGCCCGGAAGAGCTGCGCTCGCGTCCGGGTCTGTATCGCGACCTGCTTTCGAAGCAATATGGCAAAGGCACGACGCTGCATATCGGCGGCAAGAAGGTCGACGAGCAGCACGTGGTTTGAACTGCGCGGCGCCGTTTTTGTGCCGCCGTTTGTGTGCCGCCGTTTGTGCAACACGCATCGCCAACAAAAAGCCGCTTTCGAGCGGCTTTTTGTTTTCCAACGTAGCCGCGAACGGCCTTTATAGCGGCTTATTCGGCCAACGTTTCGCGCACCGCTTTCTTGCCTGATCCAGCCCGCACCTTCACGGTTCTGGTGCTCTTTGCACCGTTGACGCTCTGCAGATCGCGCATGAAGTTATCGCGCCACACCGACACATTGTTCTCGCGCAACTGCACCATCATGTCGCGGTGACGCGCCTGGCGCTCCGCGAGCGGCATCTGCAGCGCCGTGGCCAGCGCGTCGGCCATGCCGTCGATATCGACCGGATTGACGATCAGCGCGCCGTCCAGCTCCTGCGCCGCGCCCGCAAAGCGCGACAGCACCAGCACGCCGGGATTCCCGGGATCCTGCGCCGACACGTACTCCTTCGCAACGAGGTTCATGCCGTCGCGCAACGGTGTGACGTAGCCGACGTGCGCGGTGCGAAACAGCGCGGCCAGCACCGAACGCTCGTACTGCTTGTGGATGTAGAGAATCGGCGTCCAGTCGAGCTCGGCAAAGCGGCCGTTGATGCGGCCCGACTCGCCTTCGAGCTGCACGCGAATGTCCTGGTAGGCGTTCATGTCGGCACGCGTCGGCGGTGCGATTTGCAGGAACGACACCTTGTTGCGCTGCGCGGTCGCGTGTTCGAGCAGGCGCTCGAACGCGCGAAAACGCTCGACCAGCCCCTTCGAATAATCGAGCCGGTCCACGCTCATGATCAGCTTGCGCGAATGCAGCGTCGCCTTCATCGTACGCACCGGTTTGCCACGCTCGCCCGCTTTCGCGAGCTCGGCGATCTCGTCCGGATACACGCCGATCGGGTAAGCCGCCGCACGCAGCGTGCGGCCGAACGCGTGAACGGTCAGCGGGCCACTCGCCGATACATCGACTGTGCCGTTCGCCTCGTTGACGATGTAATCGCAGAACGCGCGCAGATCCGGCGCGGTCTGGAAGCCGAGCAGATCGAACGAACACAGCGCTTCAACCAGTTCGCGATGCGGCGGCACCGCCAGCAGAACCTGCGAAGCCGGAAACGGAATATGCAGAAAGAAGCCAATGCGATTCTTCACACCGGCAGCGCGCAACGCTTGCGCAAATGGAATCAGGTGATAGTCGTGGACCCAGATCACGTCATCCTCGCGCAAGAGCGGCACGAGTTGCCGCGCGAGCCATGCATTGACGCGACAGTAGCCTTCGAAATCGTGACGATCGTAATGCAGCAGATCGGCGCGATAGTGGAACGCGGGCCATAGCGTTGCGTTCGAGAAGCCGCGGTAATACTGGTCGTAGTCGCGCCGCATCAGCGCGATGGTCGCGAAGGTTACCGGCCCGCGCTCTTCGACCTTGATCTGCGGCTGGCCCGAGCTGAGCACGTCGCCGCTCCAGCCGAACCACATGCCGCCGGTTTCCTTCAGCGCGTCGTACACGCCGACCGCCAGCCCACCGGCCGCCGGGCCGCCTTCCGAGATCGGCGCGACCCGGTTCGATACGATGATCAGTCGGCTCATGAAGCGCGATTCCCGATGCAGTGCGTTAAGTATGTTGAGCGATACGGCGCAGTCATCATGCTCCGCGCGCCGCCGCGACAATCGACTCCAGCCATTCGAGCAATGCGGAAACCGACTCGACGCGCGTATGCGCCATCGTGTCGCCCGCGCCGACCTTGATCGACAGGCCGCCGCGTTCGTTGACGACGACAAAGCCTTTCTCGTCGGTCAGATCGTCGCCGGCAAACACCGGAAAGCGGCCGACGAACGGCGGCTCCTCGAGAAACGCGCGCAGCGCGCGGCCCTTGTCGACGTCCTTGGGTTTGATCTCATAGACCATCTTGCCGGGCTGCAATACATAAGAGCCGGCGTAGTCGGCGACCAGCCGCCCGGTTGCCTCGCGCGCCACCGGCTCGCGATCCGGCGCATTGCGATAGTGCAGCGCGAGCGCCGCGCCCTTGATCTCCAGCAGCATGCCGGGATTCGAATTGACGACCTGCGCGAGCACCTGCTCCATGCGCAGCAAACGTTCGTCGTGAAAGCCGATGCGCTGTGTGTCGCCGTTCGCGTCGCGCCGCTCGGCGCCGTGCAGGCCGGCGATCGGCAGATCGGGCATGCCGAGGAAAGCGTCGATACTATCGATGCCGCGCCCCGACACGATCGCGACCGCGCCGTTCGTCAGACGCCGCAACTCGGTCAGCAGCACGATGACCTTGGGTTGCACCAGCACGCCATCCGGCGTGGGCGCGAGTTCAACGAGCGTGCCGTCGAAGTCGAAGAAAAATACCGTCTCGCTCGGAGACAGAACTGCCGGAAGTGCTTGCATCGGTTAGTTTTGCCTTTCAGCCTTCTGCGGCCGGAAAAGTGTGCGCATCTTACCGCGCATCCACCCATTTTTCGAGAAAGTAAGCCAGTACACAAGCCCGGCCGAGGCGTGCGAGCCGAGGCCACAGCGAATTTCGTTCAAAAAGAGAACCATCCGGCTTCACCGAACTTTCAGCCGCCTGCGTCAAATTGCCTCGCAAACCGCGCGCCAGCGGGCGCTGCGCGACGCCTCCGGGCATTTTGCGATACAGTCGCAGCCACGCAGGCCGGTCCGGTTACGGCCATATTTGCACACTATGACGGGCCGTGCGCTTTGCGCGAAGCGTGCTTGCGCGCTGACGCATCGCGTCGTGCGTGACCTGCACGCGCCACTTCGTGTACCGCTCTTCAAGAGAGTCATTGATACCCGCTTTGTTCCCGCTCATCTCATCCCGACGCCGGCAACCGAACCTTGCATCGCCCCACCGCGCGTGGTCGAAGCGCCTGTTCGCGCTGACGGTCATGGTGGGCGCGCTGGCTGCGCTAAGCGGCTGCACGCATCGCGCCGAACCGTGGCTGTTGACCAACGTGACCGGCCACTTGCCGGATCTGGATTTCTCGCTGACCGGCGGCGACGGCCGCCCCGTCAGCGGTGATTCATTCAAGGGCCGCACGTCGCTTGTCTACTTCGGCTACACGCATTGTCCGGATGTTTGCCCGGAGACCATGGGCCGTTTGATGCAGGTGCTCGGCAAGCTCGGCCCGGACGCGCAAAAGGTGCACATCCTGTTCATCACCGTCGATCCGGCGCGCGACACGCCCAAGGCCTTGCGCGATTACGTCGGCGCCTTCGACTCGCAACACGCCGAAGGGCTGACCGGCACCGACTGGCAAATCGAATCGCTCGCCAAGCGTTACCGGGTCGCCTATCAGATGGAAAAGCGCGACCCCAACGGCAACTACGAAGTCACGCATAGCTCCGCCGTCTACGTGTTCGACCGCCAAGGCCATGCGCGCCTGCTGGCCACCGATCACGACACGCCCGGTGCGATCGCACAAGACCTGCGCCGTATCATTGAAGACCGCTCCTGACCTTTCCCGAGTCCACCCATGTCGATCAAGATCAAGACGTTCGCCGCATTGAGTTGCGCCCTCGCCCTTTCATTCGGTTTCGCCCCAGGCGCGCAAGCGGCCGGCGCTCAAGCGATCAGCGCCAAGGAGGCGTGGGTTCGCTGGCTGCCGAACAATCTGCCCGCCGCGGGCTACGTGACGCTGGTGAACGCGAGCGACAAGCCGATCGACCTCGTCGATATTTCCAGTAACGACTATGGTGGCGCGATGCTGCATCAAACCGTGTCGAACGGCTCGACGCAAAAGATGGTGATGGTCGACAAGCTGACGGTGCCCGCGCACGGCCAGGTCGCGATTGCGCCAGGCGGCTACCACGTGATGCTCGAAGACGCGAAGCATACGGTGAAGCCGGGCGACACCGTGCATCTGACGCTGAAGTTCTCCGACGGCGAAACGCTCGACACGCCGTTCACCGTCAAATCGCCCGCACAGACCAAGTAACAACAACGACGCACGATGAACCTGCTCTACTGGCTCGATCCCTGGGAGTTCTCGCCGACCGTCGTGATCGCATTGCTGGTGCCCGCGATCCTGTTTGTGCGTGGCGCACACAAGGCGAAGGTATCGATCGCCCGGCGCATTTCCTTCTGGTTCGGGCTGGCCGCGTTGTATATCGCGCTGCATACGCGGCTCGATTACTTCTTCGAGCATGAGTTTTTCATGCATCGTGCGCAGCATCTAGTGCTGCATCATCTCGGGCCTTTCTTCATCGCGCTGTCGTATCCGGGCGCCGCATTGCGTGCGGGCATTCCATTCAGCTGGCGCCAACGCTTCGTGCGGCCCGCATTGCAAACCCGCGTGGTGCGCAAAGTGCTCGACGTGGTGATGCATCCGGTGGTTGCGGTCACATTGTTCGTTGGGCTGATTTATTTCTGGCTGATGTCGCCGATTCACTTCGTGGCGATGCTCGACTGGCGGCTCTACCGCGTGATGAACTGGAGCATGGTAATCGACGGCCTGCTGTTCTGGTGGCTCGTGCTCGATCCGCGCCCGGCTCCGCCGGCGCGGCTGTCGCCCGGCAAGCGGGTGCTGGTGGTGATCGCCGCGATTCCGCCGCAGATCATCCTCGGCGCATTCATTTTCTTTTCGCCGCGCGAGTTGTATCCGATCTATTCGATCTGCGGACGCGCCTTCACGTGGCTGAGCCCGATGCGCGATCAGCAGATCGGCGGACTGCTGCTGTGGATTCCTGGTTCGATGATGAGCGTAATCGGCGCCCTGCTGGCACTGCGTCACTGGATGCGGCTATCGGCGCGCGGACGCCTGCGTGGCGAACGCGGCGCCGGCGCGCCACGCTTGACGCAAGCCCCCTCGGTGGCCGCGAGCGCGCGACGCTGACGCTGGAACTTCCAAAGCGTTGAATGCGGCCGGCGCGCCTGCGCCTAGCTTCGTCGAAGCTTAGACCGAACGCATCCACACGTGCGGGATGCCGTCCTCTTCGTGAATGTCCGAGACCGGCGCAAAGCCGAACGCGCCATAGAAAGCCTGCAGATGCGCCTGCGCATGCAAACGGATCGGCGTGCCGGGCCACTGCGCCCGGATGTGCGCCAGCGCGCGTTCGAGCATCGCGTTGCCGAGTCCGATGCCGCGGAACTCCGCTGTCGTCAGCACGCGGCCGATGCGGATATCGGTATCTCCCGCGTCCGGCAGCAGCACGCGGAGATAACCTGCCAGCGGCGGACGGCGCTCGCCCGGACCGAAGGCGAACAGGTGCCAGGCCTCCGTGTCGAGCCCGTCGATATCGGCATAAAGGCAGTTCTGCTCGACGACGAACACCGCGCTCCGAGCGGCCAGCATTGCATAGACTTCGGCGGTGGTAAGGTCGTCGAAGGCTTTCCAGTACCATTCGAGTTGCGCCAGCGGCGTGGCGGCGGTGTGCTGCGGTTCGGTCATGAGAAGGCTTCAAAAAGGGGGCGCACCGGGGCGGCGGCGGCGATGCGGAATTATGCCGCGCCAGGCGGGCTTAGGCTATGCCGCGCAAATCTCGTGGGTCAGGCTACGCCGCGCCAATCTCGCGGAATTACGCGGTGCATCGCTTGCACGCGCGGCCTGGCTTCGGTGGCGCTCAACCACCACGGCCGGGACGCGCCCGGTTCTCGCACGTCGCGTGTATTCCGTGTGCTTTTCGCCAGGTTCGGCTCGTGCGCCCGCCCGCAGCAAACCCACTATGCGCCCAGGAAAACCGGCTCGACGGGGCGCGCGAGACACTCGATCAGATTTCCAGGACCGCACAAATGCAGCGCGCCGACGACCACCAGCGTCCGCTCCGGCCGCCCGAGCATTGCCGTCACACGCTCCGCCCACGCGCGATTGCGCGCATCGAGAATCGCGTGGCGAATGCCGGGCAGGTTGAACATCGGCGACTCGATAGCGATCTCGTGCACGGCTTGCAGATCGCCATGCAGCCAGGCCGCGTGCATGCGTTCGAGCGTGCGCTGCGGTTCCTTCAGATCGGAGATCAGCAAGCCGAGCGCGGCGGAGACGGCTTCCAGCGGAATCGACTCGAGCGACGCCGCCACTTCCTCCGCAGTTTCGAGATACCGATACGGTTTGCCTTGCGCGATCGCCGAACGCAGCATGCGCGGCTCGACGCCTTCGACGACCTGCTGAAACAGCGTCGGCGCGACAATCAGCGCGGCCCACGGCCGCAAATCGGTGAGCGGCGCCAACGGGCCGTCGACGGGCCATACGGCCTGGAGCTGATTCCAGGCGTCGGCGGAGAGCAAAGGACGCAGTTGATCCGCACTGCTTCGCGAATGCGCTTTCAGAAACGGCAGGATGGTCGGCGGATCGGATTCGAAGACCAGCTCCTCGGCCAGGTCATAGGCCTCGGCAATCCATGGCGGCGTCCGGCGGTTCGTTGCAGGGAATAGATGCATCGAGCCAAGCAGGCGTACGTTGGTGCCGGTGAGTTGTAGATACATGCGGTCTCGGTATTGGCGGGCAAGCAGGCGATTGGACAGTTGAACAATTCAATCGGCAATGCGCGGCGCGACGCGTCGGCGAACGGCGCCACGCCACGCTGTACGCACCGTGAGTGCAACGAACAGCAGAAACACGATCTGCGAAAGGTACAGGTCCATCCGGATCGGGTGATGTAGTGCGAACCACGAATTGTGCGCCACATCCGTCACGATAACGGCTACGCAGAGTATCAGTCCGGTTCGCGGGCTCAGCAGCAGGAGCAGCGCCGTCAATGGATCGATGAAGAGCAGCGAGGTCCAATAGATTCGCGTGCCGGGCGCCGCGCCGCCGTAGTCCCACCAGAGGCCGTGGGCCAAGGCCACTTGCAGGTGCGTCCAGGTGGCGCCGACGAGGCATAAAGCGTAGATCACGCGCGGGTGGAAAGAGCGGCGTTCGATATTTTGGATGCGCATGTGGGTGTCGGAGTGCCGGGCTTGGGCGCCTTCGCACTATAGCGGCGGGAGCAGCAAAGCGTGCGGACACGTGCAAGGCAACGCCGTGACCGGCGACCTTGAACGGGAAGCGCGATGAGCGATGAGGCATAGAAAAAAGAAAAGCCCCGACGTGTCGGGGCTTTTCTCTTCATCAACTACTGGAGGCGCGAGCCGGAGTCGAACCGGCCTAAACGGCTTTGCAGGCCGCTGCATAACCGCTTTGCTATCGCGCCGCAAGCGGACTGGAACCTGGCTGCAGATTCACAGATTTGTCTGATGGCCGATCAGCACGACCAGACCACCAAACAAAAAGGGAAGCGTTGCTTCCCCTAATGTGTGGAGCGGGAGACGAGGCTCGAACTCGCGACCTCAACCTTGGCAAGGTTGCGCTCTACCAACTGAGCTACTCCCGCATATTGCTGCTAACTACTGCCTTATTTACTGCTACTTCACTCTTACTGCCACCGACGTTTAGAACTGCGTGCATCGGAGAAACGAGATTATGGAGAAACGGCTGAAACGTGTCAACCCCTTTTGCGAATGTCTTTAACTGCACAGATTTCACTCACGATTTCGTCACGCCGCAGCCGAGCTTCGAGTCCCCAAAATTCAGACGCACTCAGGCCCCCTCAGGCAACGCCGCCCCGCTCGCGGATCTGCGGCCACGCGAGCTTCATGTAATAAAGCATCGACCAGATCGTCAGGAAGGCGGCCAGATAGATCAGCCACAATCCCCATACGCGCGTGTCGACAGAGACGCCGCCGAACGACAGCGGACCGTAGAACAGCAGCATCGGAATCGCGACCATCTGACACGCGGTCTTGAACTTGCCGAGCGAATTCACCGCGACGCTCTTCGACGCGCCTATCTGCGCCATCCATTCGCGCAGCGCCGAAATCGCGATTTCACGTCCGACGATCACCAGCGCGATCGCCGAATCGATCCGCGCGAGTTGCACCAGCACCAGCAGCGCGGCCGTCACCATCAGCTTGTCGGCGACTGGGTCGAGAAAAGCGCCGAACGCCGAGGTCTGATTCCATTTGCGTGCCAGATAGCCGTCGAACCAGTCGGTGAGCGCCGCCAGAACGAAGATCGTCGCGGCAGCCAGGTTGCGGTGCGCGAGGCTCATCATCATGTCGGGCAGATAAAACACCCCGACGACGAGCGGAATCAGGACAATTCGCAGCCAAGTCAGGAAAATCGGAAAGTTAAACGGCATGGGCAGGCGCAGCGTCTGACAAGGGAGATGCAATTGTGCCGTGTCACAAGGCCTGCCACAAGCAAAGCGGCGCGCGGGGCTTGGCCCGCGCGCCGTTCATCGCCCTTCGTAGCCCCGTCGCGGCTCTGCCTGGCGCTGCGTGGCGGCCGCTCGCCGGGCAGCCCCATCGCATCAGGGTCAGTGCAATTGCCGATAGATCTGCTCGGCGAGCGCCTGCGAAATCCCCTCGACGCTCGCGAGATCTTCGACGCTTGCCGCGACTACGCCACGCAGCCCGCCAAAGCGCGCCAGCAGCCGCTGACGCCGCTTCGCACCCACGCCTTCGAGTTCCTCGAGCCGCGAGGTCTGCCGCGTCTTGCCGCGCTTCGCGCGCATCCCGGTGATGGCGAAGCGATGCGCTTCATCGCGGATCTGCGCGACCAGCATCAGCGCCGCGCTTTCCTTGCCGAGTTCGAGCGGCGCGCGGCCGTCGGCGAAAATCAGCGTCTCGAGACCGACCTTGCGCCCTTCGCCCTTTGCGACGCCGACCAGCATGCCCGTATCGAGACCCAGTTCCGTGAACACCTGGCGCGCGATCTCGACCTGGCCCTTGCCGCCGTCGATCAACACAATGGTCGGCAAAATGCCGCCCGCGGCTGCCGGCTCCGCCGCATCGGGCGTGAATGACGGATCGGCCGTCGCGTCCGTTTGCAACTCAGCGGCTTCGGCGGCGGCCTCATCGGCAGCATGCGCGGCGGCTTGCGCGACCATCTTCTCGTAGCGGCGCGTGAGCACCTGACGCATCGCCGCGTAGTCGTCGCCAGGCGTGATGCCGGTGATGTTGTAGCGCCGGTACTCGGACGACTGCATCTTGTGATGGTGATACACCACGCACGACGCCTGCGTCGCCTCGCCCATCGTATGACTGATGTCGAAGCATTCGATACGCAGATGCGCGAGATCGTCGCACTCCATGCCGAGCGTGTCGGTGAGCGCGCGCGTGCGCGCCTGCTGCGAGCCTTGTTCGGACAGCAGGCGGGCGAGCGCGAGCCGGGCGTTCTGCTCGGCCATCGCGAGCCATGCACGCCGCTGACCTTGCGGCTGACGCAGCACGGTCACCTTGTGGCCGGCCTGCTCGATCAGCACGTCGACCAACTCGCGCGTGGCCGGCGCGTGGCTGACCACCAGCACCGGCGGCACACGATTGCCCAGGTAGTGCTGCGCGATGAACGCTTCGAGAACTTCGGACTCGATGCCGCCGGCGGCGCGGCCTTTGCGCGGCTTCGAGGGAGCGCCCGCATCCGCCTCGCCTTCGGCTTCCACGTCCACGGCGGCGTCTTCGGCGTCTTCGTCCTGCGGCAGCTCTTGCGCGATAGAGAGGGCGTCGGCGGCATCGAACGATTCGGCCGCACTGTTTGCAGCAGCGGATGGCGCATCGTTTAACGTCGAACCCGGCTCGGCCAGTGCATCGGACAGCCCCTCGCCGCCCGTTTCCAGGCCGCCCTCCTCTGCCGTCAGCGCGCTTTCCACATGCGCCGGGAAGTACGCCTTGTCGCCCAGATGCCGTCCGCCGCGCACCATCGCGAGATTCACGCACACGCGTCCGCCGAGTGCGACCACCGCGAGAATATCGACGTCGCTGTCGCTGCCGACTTCGATCGCCTGCTGATGCAGCACCGTCGACAGCGAACTCATCTGGTTACGCACCGCCGCCGCCTGCTCGAACTTCAGCTCGCTCGCGAATGCGTGCATTTTCTGCTCGAGTTCCTTCATCACCTCGCCCTGCCGGCCGAGCAGAAAGCGCGATGCGTTGGCGACATCGCGTGCGTAATCCTCTTCGCCGATGGCTCCAACGCACGGCGCCGTACAACGGCCGATCTGATGCAGCAGACAGGGCCGCGTGCGGTTGCTGAACACGGAGTCTTCGCACGTGCGCAACTGGAATACGCGCTGCAGGATCTGGATGCTCTCGCGAACGGCCCATGCGCTCGGGAACGGTCCGAAGTACTGATTCTTGCGATCCACCGAGCCGCGGTAATACGCCATGCGGGGAAACTTGTGGCCGGTCAGCTTCAGGTACGGATACGATTTGTCGTCGCGAAACAGGATGTTGTAGCGCGGCGCGAGCGCCTTGATCAGATTGTTTTCGAGCAGCAGCGCTTCGGCCTCGGAGCGTGTCACGGTGGTTTCGATGCGCGCAATGCGCGTCACCATCATCGCGATACGCGGCGACAGCAGGGTCTTCGTGAAGTAGCTCGAGACGCGCTTCTTGAGGTCGCGCGCCTTGCCCACGTAGAGCACCGCGCCGTGCGTATCGTAATAGCGATAGACGCCGGGCAGATGCGGCAATTGGGTGAGCACTTTTTTCGGCTCGAAAGCGTCGGTTACTTCGGGTTCGGTCATGCAGGATCGGTTGGGCGGAACAGTGTCGCGAAGCCTCGGCTCGAGTGCTGCGCGCTCGCGCGCTCACTTGAGTGCTCGCTTGCGCGCGGAACCGCGGACGAGTGCTTTAGAATCGCCAGTTTAGAACATTCCGCGTGGGTTCGAGCCCGCTGCATCGAATGGCGCATCGCAGCGGCATGGGCCGGCGGCTGAACCCAACTGCACGGCTCAAATGCCCGACCCAACCACGCGCCCGCTCGAACCCGCGACCCAGGCCACCATGTCTTCCGCTACGCCCCTTCCCGAACAACCGGCCACCACGCCCACGGCAATCGCCTGCGATATCTTTTGCGCGGTGATCGACAATTTCGGCGACATCGGCGTGTGCTGGCGCCTCGCTCGCCAGTTGGCGAGCGAGCACGGCTGGCAAGTGCGCGTGTTCGTCGATGACCTGCATGCGTTTCAGAAGCTCTGCCCGTCGCTCGCGCCCGATCTCGCGCGCCAGGCGATCGGCGGCATCATCGTCGAACACTGGCACGACCCGGCGCACGCGGGCGAGACGCTCGAAGTGGCCGACGTGGTGATCGAGGCGTTCGCGTGCGAGCTGCCGCCGATCTACGTCGCCGCGATGGCGCGGCGCGAGCGCACGCCGGTTTGGCTGAACCTCGAATATCTGAGCGCCGAAGACTGGGTCGCGGATTTCCATCTGCGGCCGTCGCCCCATCCGCGCTATGCGTTGACGAAGACGTTCTTTTTCCCAGGGTTGGGCACCGGCACCGGCGGCGTGCTGAAGGAACGGCATCTGGACGCCGCGCGGGCGGCCTTCGAAGCCTCGCAGCCAGCCCGCGAAGCCTGGTGGCTGAAAACCGCCGGCCGCCCGCCGCCGCCCGCCGCGGCCACCGTCGTCTCGCTGTTCGCCTACGAGAACCCCGCCGTCGACAGCCTGCTCGAACAGTGGCGCGATAGCGCCGAACCGGTCGTGCTGCTCGTGCCGGAAGGCCGGATCTCGGGCGCGGTCGCACGCTTTTTCGGGCTACCGTCGTTTGCCGCCGGTGCGCACGCCGAGCGCGGCAGCCTCAGCGCCCACGCGCTCGCCTTTACCGGGCAACCCGGCTACGACGCGCTGCTGTGGGCCAGCGACGTCAATCTCGTGCGCGGCGAGGATTCGTTCGTGCGGGCGCAATGGGCCGCGAAGCCCTTCGTCTGGCACATCTACCCGCAAGCCGACGACGCCCATCTGCCGAAGCTCGACGCCGCACTCGCCCACTACGCCCGCACCTTGCCCGCCGACGCGCGCGACGCGCTCGCGCGCTTCTGGCACGCATGGAACGGCGCCGGTCAGCCGGACTGGGCAGATTTCCTGCGTCACCGAGCCGCCCTGAAGCAACGCGCGGCCGAATGGGCGCGCGAATTGGCGCAGGTGGGCGACCTCGCCGGAAATCTGGCCTTGTTCGCAAAAAGTCAGTTAAAATAAACGGTTATCCAACGGCCGACGACGCAAGCGCGGCCCGATCGAAACAGCGAACCCCGCATCCACTGGCATGTCATCTGCTCTAAACGGCAGTTGAGCGGCAGTGAGTGGCACAGATAAGGCGGCAGATAAGGCGGCAAGCAAGGTAGCCGAATCAGCCGCCGATGCGCCGGCAGAAATGTCAAAAAAGGGACGCATGATGCGAATCGGCGCCACTCGTGTAACGCCCGCACAGGGTAAAAGCAGGTAACGGATTGCAGGGAATGCAGGAATCGCAGGTATTGCCCTGCGATCCGCCGCGGGCAGCCGCGGCAAGCCGGCCACGCTTCACGCACTACCCCGGCCCAGCCGCTCCCAGGCGGTGCGGCGCCGGAGTGCGAGAAGCGCCGAAGCCGCTTGCGCCGTATGCCGTTGAGCAAAAGTTGAAGCTACTTATTTCGTACAGGACAGTTTTATGAAGACCGCACAGGAACTCCGCACCGGCAACGTAGTGATGATCGGCGCAGACGCGATGGTCGTGCAAAAGGCCGAATACAACAAATCGGGCCGCAACTCCGCCGTCGTCAAGATGAAATTCAAGAACCTGCTGACCGGCGCAGGCATGGAAAGCGTGTACAAGGCGGACGACAAGTTCGACGTCGTCGTGCTGGAGCGCAAGGAAGTGACGTACTCGTACTTCGCTGACCCGATGTACGTGTTCATGGACGCCGACTACAACCAGTTCGAAGTCGAAAACGAAATGATGGGCGACGCCCTTCACTACCTCGAAGACGGCATGGCTTGCGAAGTCGTGTTCTACAACGACAAGGCCATCTCGGTCGAACTGCCCACCACGCTGGTCCGCGAAATCATCTACACGGAACCGGCTGTCAAGGGCGATACGTCGTCGGGCAAGGTGTTGAAGAACGCCAAGCTGACCACCGGTTTCGAACTGCAAGTGCCGCTCTTCTGCAGCATCGGCGACAAGATCGAAATCGACACGCGTACGCACGAGTACCGCAGCCGCGCCTAAGCGCCCGCGGACTGAATCCTGCGCCGGAGCAACGCCGGCGCCGCGAAAAAAATGCGACAAAAAAAAGCGCCCACTTTGGGCGCTTTTTCTTTTTTGCGCTGCCGTGTATGGTTGAGGAAAACTTTACCGGCAACCTTCTCGAAAATGCCTGCCCGACACCCTCGCGTTTCCGCTCTGCATCCCTCAAACCATTGATAAGCTTAAGTAAATGGTTGTGGCACAGTCCGTGCTCACCCTGAGTCATAGGCCTGCACGGCTTTATTTTCCTCAACTGCGGAGATGGCATGAATAACGACATCGCTGAAGGCAAGTGAAAACCAATGCTCGGCAAGGCAAAGACTGCATGGGGCGAGCTGACGGACGACCAATTGTCCAAAGCGAAAGGCCGCGCCGACAAACTCGCCGGGTTGATCCAGGAGCGTTACCGCAGGACCCGCGAGCAGGCGGAACTTGAGGTACGGCGCTTCTTCGACAGAAACCGGGATATCTGACCGGTCGAATGAAGGAAATACAGGCGCCCTGCCATGCGTTATAGAAATCCAGGCACCTGACCGAATTGCAAAGGACCAGAACTACATGAGTCGAATCGCCGTCGCACGCATCACGCCGCGCCCATCTCCATTGCCCGGCGGCTACCGCGCCGCCCTGGCGGACGCTGCTCGCGCGGCGCTCGACCGGCCATTCGACCGCTCATACCGGCCAGCCATCGCGCCCGTGTCGCACGCCGGAGTCCCGGCGGTGCGACGCGGGTATTCCATCCATCTAAAAAATTGCGCTCGCTATGCCACACGCCCTGATTGTTGAAGACGATCCCAATAGCCTGTCGGGCCTGTCCGCCATCCTCGCTGCCGACGGCTTCTCCGTCGACACCGCGACGACGATCGCCGAGGCCCGGGCCGCGCTGACACGCTTCATTCCCGACGTCGTGCTGGTCGACCTGAATCTGCCGGACGGCAGCGGGCTCGATCTGCTGCAGCATCTGCCCGCGCATCCGCCCGGCGGCGCCTTGCCTGTGATCGTGATGACCGGCAATGCGACGGTCGAGAGCGCGATCGAAGGCTTGCGGCACGGCATCTGGGACTATCTGCTCAAGCCGGTCAACATTCCGCGCCTGCGCAGCCTGCTTGCGCGTATTCCGCGTCCGTACGAACTGACCGAGGAAGTGCAGACGCTGCGCGCGTCGCTGCGTCAGCTCGGGCGCTTCGGTGCGATGCTCGGTAGAAGCGGCGCGATTCAGCATGTCTACGACACGATCGAACATATCGCGCCGACCGAAGCCGCCGTGCTGATCGCCGGCGAAACCGGCACCGGCAAGCATGTCGCCGCGCGCACGCTGCACGACATGAGCCGGCGCCGCAAAGGTCCGTTCGTGACCTTTGATTGCCGTACCGCGGGCAGCGCCGCTGTGCACCGTCCGCTCGACAGCCTGATGTTCGGCCACGAGCACGGCGCCTTCAGCGGCGCCGAGCAGCGCGAACCCGGTCTGTTCGAGCAGGCGAGCGGCGGCACGCTGTTCATCGACGAAATCGCCGAACTGCCGCGTGTGCAACAGGAAGCGCTGCTGCGCGCGCTCGATTCGCAGACCTTCATGCGGGTCGGCGGCACGCATCAGGTGGTGACGGACTTCCGGCTGATCGCGTCGACACGCAAGGCGCCGCGTGCGGCAGTCGCTGACGGCAGCCTGCACGAGGATCTCGCATTGCGCCTCGAAGCCGCGGCGGTGACGCTGCCGCCGCTGCGCGAACGTGCCGACGACGCTGCCTTGATCGCGCAAACCGTCGTCGACGAGTTGAATCATGAAGCGGCCGTGCGCGGCACGGCGGAGGTCGCCAAGCAGATTGGGCCGAATTTCCTGCGCGAGTGCCTCGCCTATGAATGGCCGGGCAACGTGCGCGAATTGCAGGACCGCGTGCGGCGCGCTTATCACGCGTCGGGCGACGTGCTGGAATCGTTGCGCGCCGACGAGGCGGGTTCGGTTAACGGCCGTGATCTGAGCGGCAGCCGCGTGCAGGTGACGGTGGGCACGCCGCTCGCCGATGTCGAAGAAATGCTGATTCGCGCGACGCTCGACGCGGTCGGCGGTACGCGGCATCGTGCGGCGTCGCTGCTGGGGATCAGTCCGAAGACGCTTTACAACAAGCTGCAGCGGATGCGGTTGAACTGAGTGCTGCCGGCCTCGCGGTAGAGCTTGAATAAAAAACGGCGCCTCGAAGGCGCCGTTTTTTAGTCTGACTCGATCGCCTGACGCAATTGCGTGACCCAGCGCGTCACGCAAACACGCTACGCAACAATGCCTGTGCTTGCTGATATTGCGGATCGGCCACCAGCTTGCTCCAGGTGAGCGCCTTGCCGCGCGGCCGCATGCGCTTCAGACGCCGCTGCGATTCCTTCGACGGCGTGAAACGCAATGCATCGAGCACCTTCTCCGCTTCGTCCGGCTGATTGCAGATCAGCACCATGTCGCAACCGGCCTGCAACGCGGCGCTCGCGCCTTCGGTCAGCGTGCCGCCTTGCCGTGCCGCTTCCATCGATAGATCGTCGCTGAAAATCGCGCCTTCGAAGCGCAGCTTGTTACGCAGAATGTCCTGCAGCCAGACGCGCGAGAAGCCGGCTGGCTTCGAGTCGACTTGCGGGTAGATCACGTGCGCCGGAATCACCGATCCCAGCGACAAACCGAGCCAGTCATACGGCGCCACGTCGTCGCGCAGGATTTCGTCCAGCGTCCGGTCGTCGACCGGCATCGCGACGTGCGAGTCCGCCTGCGCGAAGCCGTGCCCCGGGAAGTGCTTGCCGCAATTGCTCATGCCCGCCAGCACGAGACCGTGATTGAGGCTCTTTGCCAGCAAGGTCACGACGCGCGGATCGCGGTGAAACGAGCGATCGCCGATTACTTGCGACTGACCGTAATTCAGATCGAGCACCGGCGTAAAACTCATATCGAGACCGCACGCGCGCAATTCCGACGCAAGGATATAGCCGACCGCCGTCGTCACTTTGGTGGCGTGCAGCACGTCGCTGTCCCACAGCGCGCCGAGCTTGCCCATCGCCGGCAGCACCGTGAAACCGTCGGTCCGAAAGCGCTGCACGCGGCCGCCTTCATGATCGACGGCAATCAGCAGATCCGCACGGATGGCACGGATCGAATCGGTCAGCGCGATCAGTTGCGCGCGGCTCTCGTAGTGACGCGCGAACAGGATCACGCCGCCGGTCATCGGATGGGCAAGGCGGCGCTTGTCGTCGTGGTTCAGCGTTGTGCCGACCACGTCGAGCATCACCGGTCCGGGAATGGTTTTCATCGAATTCCGCTAGAAAAAAGCTTGAGACAAGGAGAGACGCGGCCGGCGTGCTCCGCGTTCAACGTATTTTTATTCGTCGCTGGCGGGCGCATAAGGGGAGTCCAGCCCTCGCACCACCTCCCCTGTCTCCGCGATCACGAACGACACCGCGTAGTCGCGCTCATCGCTGATCGTCACGCGCGCGGTGATGCCACGCGCATCGAGCCATTCGGCGAGTTCGCCCGAGGCGACCACCATCGGCTCGCCGCTCGGCTTGTTGAGCGTTTGCAGCGCGCGCCAGGTCATCGGCCAGTGCATGCCGAGGCCAATCGCTTTCGAGAACGCTTCTTTGGCCGAGAAGCGCGTGGCGAGAAACGCGAGACCGCGCGCCGCCGACCGGGCCTGGCGCGCGTGATAGATGCGCAATTCGTCCGGGCCGAGCACCTTTTCGGCGAAGCGGCCGTTGGTGCGCGTCATCACCGCGGCCACGCGGCTGACCTGAACGATGTCCGTGCCGATACCGTAAATCGCCATGCGGGGCGCCGTGGCGTTAGGCGCACGCGCCGAGACGCGCGGCGACCATGATCGCCTTCATCTCGCGCACCGCGTTGTCCCAGCCGGCGAAGATCGCATGCGCGACGATCGCGTGGCCGATATTCAGCTCGACGATGCCTTCGATCGCGGCGATCTGCTGAACGTTGGTGTAGTGCAGACCATGACCCGCATTCACCTTGATGCCAAGCGTCGCGCCGAATTCGACGGCGCGCACCACCCGCTCGTATTCGCGCTGCTGTTCGGCGGGATCGCGCGCTTCTGCGTAACGGCCCGTGTGCAGCTCGATCACCGGCGCGCCGGCTTCGTGCGCCGCGCGAATTTGCGTTTCGTCCGGATCGATGAAGAGCGACACGCGCGAATTCGCTGCCGCGAGCTGCATGCACGCGGCGCGCACGGCTTCGAACTGGCCGGCAACGTCCAGCCCGCCTTCGGTCGTCAGTTCCTGGCGCTTTTCCGGCACGAGGCAAACGTCATGCGGTCGCACTTCGCACGCGATGTCGAGCATCTCCTGCGTCACCGCGCATTCGAGATTCATCCGCGTCTTGAGCAGCGGACGCAGCGTGCGCACGTCGGCGTCGACGATATGGCGGCGATCTTCACGCAGGTGCAGCGTGATCACGTCGGCGCCGGCTTCTTCAGCCTGCAACGCGGCGCGGATCGGATCAGGATAAGTCGTGCCGCGCGCGTTGCGCAGCGTGGCGACGTGATCGATGTTCACGCCAAGATCAATCACATTCGGCGACGTAAGAAAGAAGCTCATAAGTTCTGCAAGTCGATCAGGATCTGGCGCGTCGCAAGCGGCGTGCCGCCAAGGTAAGTGTTGAGCAGAAAGCGCATCAGCGTTTTGCTTTGCGCCACCGTCTGCGCTCGATGGTAATCGTCCTGTTCCATGTCGAGCAAGGTTTGTCCGGAGATCACGGGCCATTGCGCGGGCAGGTCGTCGGACGCTTCGCGCACGCCGCGCTCGGGATCGAACACGTAGCGGCCATCCGCTTGCACGGCTTTTCGCGTGACGGTGCGGTCGAGCGCCATCGCATAGCCGGTTTCGCGCAGCAGTACGCGCTCGAACGAGCGCAGCACCTGCACGGGCGGCTCGTCGTGCGCGAGACGCGTCATGGTCACGACGTAATGATGGAACAGTTGCGGATGCGGATCTTCGCGCGCGCAGAATTTGACCAGCAGTTCGTTGACGTAGAAGCCGCAGAGCAACGCGTCGCCCGTCAAAGGCAACATCCCGCCGACCCATTCGGCGCCGGTCAGCGTGCGCACTTCGGATTTGCCCGACCACGACAACGCGAGCGGCTGAAACGTCTGCAGCACGCCGCGCAATGCGGAGTGCGGACGCTTCGCGCCTTTCGCGACGAGCGCAAGACGACCGTGATCGCGCGAGAGCACGTCGATGATCAGGCTGGTCTCGCGATACGGATAGCTGTGCAGGACGAAAGCGGGTTGCTCCGCGATCCGGTACTCGGACGCGGACGCGGAGGTGCGAGGTGCGCGGCGCGCCGGCGCTTTGCGCGGCTCGCCTTCGGCGCCCTGTGCGCTTTTACTGGAGGATTTTCGGGTGGTGCGGGCGGGTTTGGACGGCTCGCGCGCCGGCGCGGCCGGCTCCGGGTCGTCCGGGTCAGCGTCGGAATTCAGCGTCATCCACGCGTCATTCGTACCCATACGCACGAAGTCCGGCTTCGTTGTCGGCCCAGCCGCTCTTCACCTTGATGAAGGTTTCGAGATAGACCGGACCGTCGAACAGCTTTTCCATGTCGAGGCGCGCTTCCGTGCTGATCTGCTTCAGCTTCGCGCCCTTCTGGCCGATGATCATGGCCTTGTGCGTGTCGCGCTCGACCATGATGGTCGCGAAAATGCGGCGCAGGCGCCCTTCGGTTTCGAATTTGTCGATCAGCACGGTGCTGGTGTACGGCAGTTCGTCGCCAGTCCAGCGGAACACTTTTTCACGCAGGATCTCGGCGGCAAGAAAGCGCTCGCTGCGATCGGTCAGGTCATCTTCGCCGTAGATCGGCGCGCCTTCCGGCAGGAACGGCTTGACGGTCGCCATCAAACGTTCGATGTCGTCCGGATTCTTCGCCGACAGCGGCACGATCTCGTTGAACTCGCGCAGCGCGCTCACCTGTTGCATGAACGGAAACAGCGAATCCTTATCCGACACGCGATCGAGCTTGTTCGCGATCAGCAGCGTGGGCACCGACGGCGGAATCAGATCGAGCACCTTCTGATCGTCCGCGCCGAAGCGGCCCGCTTCGATCACGAACAGGATCGCGTCGACCGAAGTCAGCGTGGACGTGACCGCGCGATTCAGCGACCGGTTCAGCGCGCCGCTATGCTTGGTCTGAAAACCCGGTGTATCGACGAAAATGTACTGCGCGTCCTCGAGCGTGTGAATGCCGGTGATGCGGTGGCGCGTGGTCTGCGCCTTGCGCGACGTGATACTGACTTTCTGGCCGACCAGCGCGTTCATCAGCGTGGACTTGCCGACGTTCGGGCGGCCGACGATCGCGACCATGCCGCAGCGAAAACCAGTGGGGGTGGGAGCGTTCATATTCGGGCTACGGCAAGTTCAGAACGACGCGCGGAAGCCGCGCGCCGATGGCAATCAATGGCCCGCGTCGGCGACGCGCGTTTGCACTGCGTCGGCTACACCGGGTTCGGGTTCGGTTTGCGCCGGCGCGTTGGACGTGGGCACGGCTGCGCCGGGTGTGATTTCGCGGCTGCGATGTTTGTCGACGCTGCGGACGGTGGCGCCTTCGGGCTTGGCATCGGCGGATTTGGCGTCCGCCGGCTTTGAGTCCGCCGGTTTGGCGTCCACGGGCTTTACGTCTGGCTTTACTTCCGGCTTTACGTCCGGCTTCTCGGCCGGGTTGTCCGCCGCGGCCTTGTCAGCGGACTTTTCGCTCGCGTGGGTGGCCGCTTTATCCGCCTTTTCAGCCTTCTCGGTGCGCTCGGGTTTGTCCTGCCCGCTGTACTCGACGTGCGCCGCGCGAATCATCGCCAGCGGTGCGGGTGTGGCGGCCAGCGTTGGCCGGTCGGCCGCGGATTCCGATGCAGCGGCAGCGCGGCTCTCGCCACGTCCCGCTACCCGTTCGTTCTTGCGATCCGGGCTGCGCAAATCGAGCGCGGTCTGCACACCGGTCACGCCGGGCACGATCTCCGGCTCGATATGCTTCGCCGCACGGGCGCTCTTCGAGCGCTTGGGCTTGGCGACGACGGCGGGCGCCGCAGCCATCACCTCGTCGAGCGCTTTCTTGGCCGCGGCCTGCTCCGCCGCGCGGCGGCTTGCGCCCGAACCGGACACTTTCACATCCAGTTTCGGCACCGTGCATTCGACTTCGAATTGCTGATTGTGCGCCGCACCATGAGTCGCGACGACCGTGTAGGTAGGCAGAGCGATCTTGTGACCCTGCAAATATTCCTGCAGAAGGGTCTTGGCGTCTTTGCCGAGCGTGCGCGGGTCGATGTGATCGAGAATCGGCACATAGAGGCGCTTAATGACCGTCTGGGCGGCCTCGAAGCCACCGTCGAGGAACACTGCACCCAACACCGCCTCAAGCGTGTCAGCGAGGATAGACGGCCGGCGGAAGCCGCCGCTGCGCAGTTCGCCCTCGCCAAGCCGCAGGCCTTCCGAAATATTCAGGGCCTGAGCAATTTCGTACAGCGACTGCTGTTTGACCAGATTGGCACGGACGCGTGACAGATCGCCTTCGTCCAGTTTGCCGAAACGTTGGAACAAAAGCGCAGCCACCGCGCAATTCAGAACGGAGTCGCCGAGAAACTCGAGCCGTTCGTTATGCGTGGCGCTATGACTGCGGTGCGTTAAAGCCTGGCGCAACAATTCCGCATTGCGAAATTCGTAGCGCAAACGGCTTTCCAACGGAGATAGGGGCATGGGCAGAGTATAACGCGGGCGCCTGCCCCGGCGAAAACGCGGGACGGCCAGCGGAAAAAGCGTAGTGAAGCGACGTTACCGCAGGTTCTTAAAGTAGCGTAATAACACGCTGCGACTGATGCGACCTCTCGGCCATTTGCGCAGCGTGCCGTGCAGTCAATGCATGCGTGCTCAGTTGAAAGAGCCGATACGCTTCAGATTGCTGAAGTTCATCCAGATGAAAAACGCGCGGCCGACGATATTCTTGTCCGGCGCGAAGCCCCAATAACGGCTATCGGCGCTGTTATCGCGGTTGTCGCCCATCATGAAGTAATTGCCCGGCGGCACTTTGCAGATCACGCCGCGTGCGTTGTACGTGCAGTTGTCGCGAGACGGATAATCTTCCGCGCCGACGATGAACGGCGGCACAGCCGGATTGTTCAGGATCGCGTTCTTGCGGCCGTCGATACCTTCTTCGAACTGCTTCGCGTAACCGAGACGCTCTTCGTCGAGGTAGTCCGGCAGCGACGTTTCCGGCACCGGTTTGCCGTTGATCGTCAGTTTCTTGTCCTGATACGCGACAGTGTCGCCCGGCAAGCCGATCACGCGCTTGATGTAGTCGACCGATTCGTCTTTCGGGTAGCGGAACACCACCACGTCGCCGCGTTCGAGCGGACGGCCTTGCGTGATCTTTGTGTTGCTGATCGGCAGACGGATGCCGTAGTCGAATTTATTGACGAGGATGAAGTCGCCCACCAGCAGCGTCGGCACCATCGAACCCGACGGAATCTTGAACGGCTCGACCACAAACGAGCGCACCACGAACACCACCAGAATCACCGGGAAGAAGCTCGCTGAATACTCGAGCCACCACGGTTGACGCAGCTTGTCGTCACGCAGACGGGCGCGCGTTTGCGCCGCGTTTTCATCGGCGAAACGCTCGCCGACACGTGCTTGCTGGCGGTCGAACTCGACGACCGCCGCTTCCGCCGCGAGCCGCCGTTGCGGCATGAAAACCAGTTTATCTGCGACCCATGCGACGCCCGTCAAAATGACGAGCACAAAAAGAATCAGCGCAAAATTCATAAGGTTCCGTTGTTCGTCTTATTTGTCTTCGACACGCAGGATCGCGAGGAAAGCCTCTTGCGGAATCTCGACGGACCCGACCTGCTTCATTCGCTTCTTGCCTGCCTTTTGCTTTTCCAGCAGCTTCTTCTTACGCGTAATATCGCCGCCGTAGCATTTTGCCAGCACGTTCTTACGCAACGCTTTAATGTTTTCGCGCGCGATAATGTTCGAGCCGATGGTGGCCTGAATCGCGACGTCGTACATCTGGCGCGGAATCAGTTCGCGCATTTTTGCCGCCACTTCGCGGCCGCGATACTGGCTTTGCGAACGGTGCACGATCACCGACAACGCATCGACCTTGTCGCCGTTGATCAGCATGTCGACCTTCACGACATCAGCCGCGCGATATTCCTTGAACTCGTAATCCATCGACGCGTAACCGCGCGACAGCGACTTCAGACGGTCGAAGAAGTCGAGCACCACTTCGCCCATCGGGATTTCGTAGGTCAGCTGAACCTGGCGGCCGTGGTACTGCATGTTGATCTGCGTGCCGCGCTTTTGCGTACACAGCGTGATCACCGCGCCGACATAGTCTTGCGGCATGTACAGATTCACGGTGACGATCGGCTCGCGCACTTCCTCGATCTTCGACGGCTCCGGCATCTTGGCCGGGTTCTCGACCATGATGGTCGTGCCGTCGCGCTGCAGGACTTCGTATACCACGGTCGGCGCCGTGGTGATCAGGTCCATGTCGAACTCGCGTTCGAGCCGCTCCTGCACGATCTCCATGTGCAAAAGGCCCAGGAAGCCGCAACGGAAACCGAAACCGAGCGCCTGCGACACTTCCGGCTCATATTGCAGCGAAGCGTCGTTGAGCTTGAGCTTTTCCAGCGACTCACGCAGCGCGTCGTACTGATTGGCTTCAACCGGATAGAGACCCGCGAACACCTGCGGCTTCACTTCCTTGAAGCCCGGCAGCGGCTCTGCTGCCGGCCGGTTCACCAGCGTGACGGTATCGCCCACTTTCGCCGCGGCCAATTCCTTGATGCCGGCGATGATGAAGCCCACCTGCCCCGCCGACAACGATTCGAGGTTCTTCGACTTCGGCGTGAACACGCCGATGTGCTCGACCGGATACTGCGCGCCGGTCGCCATCATGCGGATCTTGTCCTTCGGACGCAGCGTACCGTTGACGATGCGCACCAGCATCACGACGCCGACGTAGTTGTCGAACCACGAGTCGATGATCAGCGCTTGCAGCGGCGCTTCCGGATCGCCCTTCGGCGGCGGCACTTTGGCGATCAGCGCTTCGAGCACGTCTTCCACGCCCTGGCCGGTCTTCGCGCTGCAATGCGTGGCGTCGGTCGCGTCGATGCCGATCACGTCTTCGATTTCGGAGATCGCGCTTTCAGGGTTCGCGGCCGGCAAGTCGATCTTGTTGAGCACCGGAATCACGTCGACGCCCAGTTCGATCGCCGTGTAGCAGTTGGCCACCGTTTGCGCCTCGACGCCCTGGCTCGCGTCGACGACGAGCAGCGCGCCTTCACATGCGGACAGCGAACGGCTGACTTCGTACGAGAAGTCGACATGGCCCGGCGTGTCGATCATGTTCAGGTTGTAGACCTGCCCGTCACGGGCCTTATACGTCAGTGCGGCGGTTTGTGCCTTGATGGTGATGCCGCGCTCGCGCTCGAGATCCATCGAGTCGAGCACTTGAGCTTCCATCTCACGGTCGGACAAACCGCCGCAGATCTGGATGATGCGATCGGCGAGCGTCGACTTGCCATGGTCGATGTGCGCAATGATCGAGAAGTTACGAATATGATCCATTCAGTGCCGATCAAGCAAAAAAGGCGCGCTCGGACAATAGCGGAGCACGCCTTGTAAGTAGGTGAAAAACCTATCTATTTTAGCCGAAAAGGCTATCGCCCGGCGCATCTTGCAAGGACCGGGCGGAAAAGACGGCTCAGGAGAGGCGTGAAACCTGGTATGAACGGCGCATGCGTTTATGCATCTGGGGCGCTCAAGGCGCCGCCGCGACGCGTGCGGCGAGCGCGGTACGGACCCGCGCCGCATCGAGGTGGTAGTGACACAGTTCGACGCCGTCGCAAACCAGAACCGGTACCAGTTCGTTGTAACGGGCTTCCAGCAGGGGATCGGAGTCGACATCGACCACCTCGACCTGCGCGCCGAACTCGGCCAGCAGCGGCTCGAGCACGGCGCGCATCTCGTCGCACAAGTGGCACCACGCGCGCCCGTAAAGCGTGAGGGGCGCCACCGTTTTCACTTCTGCGCGCTGCGCGGACGAATCGGCACGAACTGCGTGTTCTCGCCGCGGCGAACCAGCAGCGCGACCATTTTCTGCGGATCGAGGTGTGAGATCACGTCGTCGAACTGCTTTGCGCTCGTGATATCCGTGTCGCCGACGCGCAGCACGATGTCGCCCTTTTGTAGACCCACGCGCGCTGCCGGACCGTCCACCGCGTCGATCTGCACACCATTGCGCAGTTTCAGCGCCTTCAGCTGATCGGCGGGGATATCGCTGACCGCGAGGCCCAACACGTTCGTCGCGCGCTGCTTCGGCACCGGCGGCTTCCTCGAATCCGCCTTGGCGGTCTTGTCCGGCTGCATCTCCGCAATCGTGACCGGCAAGTCGCGCGTCTGGCCCTTGCGCCAGACGGTGAGCGTCGATTTGGTGCCCGGCTTCGTATCGCCGACCATGCGCGGCAAATCCGTCGCGGTGTCGACCGAATGGCCGTTGAACTTCAGGATGATGTCGCCCGGCTGCACGCCGGCCTTGTCGGCCGGACCGCCCGGCTCGACGCTGCTGACCAGCGCGCCTTGCGCCTTCGGCAAACCGAGCGAATCGGCCACATCTTTGGTCACTTCGCCGATCGCCACCGCGATGCGCCCACGCACGACCTTGCCCGACGCCTTCAGCTGATCGGCCACGCGCATCGCTTCGTCGATCGGAATCGCGAACGAAATGCCCATGAAACCGCCGGTGCGGCTGTAGATCTGCGAGTTGATGCCGATCACTTCGCCCTGCATATTGATCAGCGGACCGCCCGAGTTGCCCGGATTGACGGCCACGTCGGTCTGGATGAACGGCAGGTAATCGCCCGTGTCGCGCCCCTTGGCGCTGACGATGCCGGCGGTCACGGTGTTCTCGAGACCGAACGGCGAGCCGATCGCGACCACCCACTCGCCCACACGCACCTTGTTGGAGTCGCCGATCGTGATGGTCGGCAGATTGGCGGCGCTGATCTTGACGACGGCAACGTCCGTCCGATCGTCCACGCCGATCAGCTTCGCCTTGAATTCGCGCTTGTCGGTAAGCGTGACGTAAATGGTGTCCGCATCGTCGACGACGTGCGCGTTGGTCATCACGTAGCCGTCGGCCGACAGGATGAAACCGGAGCCGACGCCACTGTTCTGTTCGGCATCGTTGCTATCCGGGGCGTCCTGGCTGCCGCCGCTGCCGCCGTTATCGCCGCCGCGCGGCGTACCCGGCGTACCCGGCGTACCCGGCGTACCCGGCGTTTGCGGCAACGGGATGCCGAAGAAGCGGCGGAAAAACTCCGACATGTCGCCGTCGTCCATGCCCGGAGGCAGACCGCCGCGCGCGCCGCTGTTCGACACACGCGTCGTTGTGCGGATGTTGACGACAGCCGGGCCGACCTTGTCGACCAGATCGGTGAAATCGGGCAGATTGGCTGCGGGAGCCGCCGACGCCATATGCGGCAAAAGCGGCAAACACGCCGCTACCACCGCGGCCGCGAGGAATTTGCGCACCGAGAAAGTCGTCATATCGTAGCAAGCCGAGGGATTCGAGGATTCAGAAAGTTACTTCGGAGCTTTGTATTCTATGGCAGACGCGAATTGCTGCAATGTGCTCTGGGGCACCTCACCGAGCAGGGTAATCCAGAAGTCGCCGCGCCGCTTGACCAGCACATGCGTCGCGCCGCTACTGCCCGCGCCTTCCTTGCGGGTGTTGTTTTCGACCGGCTCGACGAACACCGAAATGGCCGCGAGACCGTCGGAGAACACGGCCTGGTCGACCGGAATGGTAGGTTGGCCCGCGTCGCGTGCGGCCATTGGGCGGCGTAATTCGCGAATCTTGCGGAAGCCCGGCACTGTCGGCGCGATCTGCCAACCTTGCGCTTGCATATCGACCGGCTCGACCGGCGGACGCACGACGGTCCAACCTGCCGTATTACGAATTCCGCTGACGATCGCGGCCTTGTCGACCGGCACGCCGACGCGAATCTGGGAAAACGACAATTGCTCGAGCACCTGGCCGTTCGGGTCGAGCGTCTGGACACGCAGCAGCAAGCCTGTCTTCTTGTCGGCCCACAGCTTGTACGCGAAGCGATAGGCATCTTTCGGATCGAGTTCGATCACCTGGCTGTCGACGCCCGCGACGCGGTCGTCGACGAGCAGTTTCGGCTCGTAAACCGACAGCACCTGTTCGCCGCTCACTGCCAGCAATGCCGGGAACGAATCTTTGTTCTGGCGCTTCTCGACGACGCACAGATGCCGCTCCGGCACGAAGGTGTAAAGCTCTTCGTTATGACGCAGCATTTTGCGCGGCTTGCCGTCGAGGCTTTCGAGTTGCTCGAATTCGCCGTCCGCGCGGGTCGCGTAGTGCGCGATCCGCGACGTCTGCACGTAATTGCCGCGCTGATAGACGAAGGCGCCCTCGTAGTTCTGCTGCTGCGCGGCCTGATGGATGCGGTCAAGCAGATCCGCAGCCGTGCGACGGGCGACGAGCGGATCGTCGGTTTGTGCAAAGACCCGCGGTGTAGCGGACAACAATACGGCTGCGCAGAACAGAAATGCCGGCAGCCGCCCCCAGATAGTCGTTTTATTCAACCGCGGAGTCTGCATCAAACTATTGGCCTTGCGTAGAGACGGCGGCAGCACGGATCAGCGGCATCGAGCCCGGCATGACCGGTTGTTGCGCGAATTGCTGGTGAGCTTCCAGATACTGGTCGAGACTTGCATCACGAATGATATTGGCGTCTTGTGCGACCGGCGCAACGGTCGCGGCCGGCACGGAAGCCATGGCCACACGTTGCAGCGCATCGCCATGCGCCTCTACCGACGCGACTTGCGAAACACCCGGACCGCCCGGCACGCCTTGCAGTTGCGGCACGACGATCCACGTCAGGGTAGCGGCGGCGGCGGCGGCGGCAAAAGCCGGTACAACGCGGCGGCGCAAAGCCAGCAGACGACGCGCGACAGGCATCGCAGCAGACGCGAGCACGTGTGGCTCGTTTTCGAAGCGCGCGGCAAAACCGCTCAGGAACGCACTGCTCGCCGCCGGGCTGACCGCCAGATCGTCGGAACGCAGTGCGTCGCCGATCAGGTGATAGCTCGACCAGGCGGCACGATCGTCGCCGTCCAGTTCGGAAAAAAACTTGTTCAGATTCAGATGCTCTTCACCGAACAGCTCACCGTCGACAAAAGCGGACAGACGCTCGCTGCGCGAGCTGGCTTGCGATTGCATCGAGACCGACCCCATGATGCTCCCCATCTTACAAACACCCCGTAGTGACACCACTAACCCAGATATTGCACCCGCGCCCCGTCCTGCCGGCTGGTCGATTACCAGCGCTTGCCTTCAGGTGTGTCAAGCAGCGGACGCAATTTTGCCGCAATGGCTTCGCGAGCGCGGAAAATTCGTGATCTGACAGTGCCAATTGGGCAACCCATCATCTCAGCGATTTCCTCGTAGCTCAAACCCTCAATTTCACGAAGAGTAATGGCGGTGCGCAACTCTTCCGGTAAAACCGCCATCGCAGCATTGACCGTCTCAGCGATCTGCTTGCTCATCAACATCGACTCAGGCGTGTTGATATCCCTTAGTTGGTCGGCGTCCGAGAAAGTTTCAGCTTCTTCAGCATCCGCTTCGGTCGATGTCGGTGCGCGCCGCCCCTGGGTCGCAAGGTAGTTCTTTGCCGTATTGACCGCAATCCGGTACAACCACGTATAAAACGCCGATTCGCCGCGAAACTGCGGCAATGCCCGGTACGCCTTGATAAAGGCGTCCTGAGCGACGTCTTCCACTTCGGCGGGGTCCCGCACGAGGCGCGAGATCAGCCGGAGAATCTTGCGGTGGTATTTGGAGACCAGAAGCTCGAACGCGGCCTTGTCGCCCTTCTGGACGCGCTCGACCAGCACCTGATCAATTTCTTTTTCGCTCACCTGATAAATCCGTTAACTATAGCGCGCATGGCGGGGCACCATTGTAGCGTCCCCATCATCACGGCACGTTACTACGGTAACAGCGGTTACAGTCGTTACAGTCACGCACCTGCGCCGCGCCGGCCTCGCACCGCCAGTTCCCGGAAGACAGGTGCTGGGAGTGCGTCGGCGGCGACCAATAGCGTACGGGGGCGCCCATGATCCGGCGCGAGGGCCAGAACGAGCAGACGGCCGCTCCATTGCGAACAGCCGGCAATGCGGCCCTGCGCCAGCAGATTCCCCGCGCGATCCCACGCAGACAATCCGTCCGGCCCGAGTTTGAGCGCGACAGGCTGCGCACGCTCATGTCTCGCTGCGCACAGCGTCAGCAACGCCAACCCGGCGAGCGACAACGGAAGCGCCTGCCACGCGCCCAGATGCGACGCGAGGCAGGTATGGACAGCCAGCGCGGCGGTCAGAACGAAAACCCCCAACGCGGCGCGCATGGCGACGGAGCGCCGCAACGCAATTCGTTGCGGCGCTCCGTTCGGCGTTGCCGATTCGGGGGAAGCCGCCGGCTGAGCCGGCGTCGTGGACTGGCGCGTCACCGGGCGATCAGGTGGTCAGGCGCGCTTGAAAACCAGCGTGCCGTTCGTGCCGCCGAACCCGAACGAGTTCTTCAGCGCGACGTCGATCTTCATCTCCCGCGCAATGTTCGCGCAGTAATCGAGATCGCAGTCCGGATCTTGATTGAAGATGTTGATCGTCGGCGGCGACACCTGATGATGCAAGGCCAGCACGGTGAACACGGACTCCAGACCGCCGGCGCCGCCCAGCAGGTGGCCTGTCATCGACTTGGTCGAATTCACGACCATGTCGTTGGCGTGGTCGCCGAAAGCGCGCTTGATGCCGGTGGTTTCGGCCAGGTCGCCGAGCGGCGTGGACGTGCCGTGCGCATTCAGGTAAGTCACCTGATCCGAGTTGACACCCGCGTTCTTCATGGCGGCCAGCATGCAGCGGCGTGCGCCGTCGCCGTCTTCCAGCGGCGCGGTCATGTGATAGGCGTCGCCGCTCATCCCATAGCCGCCGACTTCGGCGTAAATCTTCGCGCCGCGCGCCTTCGCGTGTTCGTACTCTTCGAGCACCATCACCCCGGCGCCCTCGCCCAGCACGAAACCGTCGCGATCCTTGTCCCACGGACGGCTCGCCGTTGCCGGATCGTCGTTGCGTTGCGACAGCGCACGCGCCGCCGCAAAGCCGCCGATACCGAGCGGCGACACTGTCGATTCCGCGCCGCCGGCGATCATCACGTCGGCGTCGCCGTATTCGATCAGGCGCGAAGCCTCGCCAATACAGTGCAGCCCCGTGGTACACGCGGTGACGATCGCGAGATTCGGGCCCTTGATGCCGAACTTGATCGACAGATGGCCGGAGATCATGTTGATGATCGAAGCCGGCACGAAGAACGGCGAAATGCGGCGCGGACCGCGATTCAGCAACTCGGTTTGCGTCACTTCGATCATCGGCAAGCCGCCGATGCCCGAACCGACCACCACGCCGATGCGCTCCGAATTCTCATCGGTGACTTCGAGGCCGCTGTCCTGCATCGCCTGGATGCCTGCAGCCACGCCGTAATGGATGAACGTATCCATGTGGCGCGCTTCCTTACTGGGGATGTAGTCCTCGATATTGAAGCCCTTCACCTCGCCGGCGAAACGAGTCGAAAAGTTCGACGCATCGAACTTCGTAATATTGGCAATACCCGACTTGCCGGCGACCAGATTGGCCCAGCCGTCGGCAACATTATTGCCAACAGGCGAAATCAGCCCCAGGCCTGTAACAACAACACGACGGCGGCTCACGGTAACCCCTTTTTCATAGATGACAAAAGCAAAAGCCACAGCGGCCACAGGAACCTGCCCTGTATGCCCTGTGGCTGTTAAGTCGGCAATCGCGCGGAAAATTGCGCTGTCAACATCGCTGGCTCCTGCACGGCAAAAAACGCCAGCCCCGCTGGCGTCGGCAACCGACACGGCAGGGCGTCATACGCCGCCAACGCAGAAACGCAGGCGCGAATGACTTTAGGCCTTGACGTTCGCGCGAGCGTAATCGATCGCTTGCTGAACGGTCGTGATCTTCTCGGCTTCTTCATCCGGAATTTCCATACCGAATTCGTCTTCGAGGGCCATCACGAGTTCGACGGTGTCGAGCGAGTCAGCGCCGAGGTCGTTCACGAACGAAGCTTCGTTCTTGATTTCAGCTTCTGCAACGCCCAGTTGTTCTGCGACGATCTTCTTGACGCGCTGTTCGATATTGTCCATTACCCCTCCAAGGGAAAAGAAGTTCAAAAATACAGGTGCGCGCATTTTATCAGGTTTGACCCGGCAAAAAAGCGGCGCATCCGGTTGCTGTCAAGGCATGCGCCTTACGCTTTTGCAAACGCATCAAGGCGCGGATAGTAACCGAAATTGGTTACGACATGTACATTCCGCCGTTCACATGCAGCGTCGTGCCGGTGATATAACCCGCTTGCGGCGACGCGAGAAACGCGACGGCGTGCGCAATATCTTCCGGGCTGCCGAGGCGGCCAAGCGGAATCTGCGTCTTCAGCGCGGTTTGCTGCTCTTCCGGCAGGGTCCTGGTCATGTCGGTATCGATAAAGCCCGGCGCGACGCAATTCACGGTGATGCCGCGGCTGCCGATCTCACGTGCGAGCGCCCGCGTCATACCCGCCACGCCCGCTTTCGCGGCGGCGTAGTTGACCTGCCCCGGGTTGCCGGCCGAGCCGACCACCGACGTGATATTGATGATGCGGCCGCCACGCGCCTTCATCATCGGGCGCAGCACCGCGCGCGACAGACGGAACACCGACTTGAGATTGGTATCGATCACCGCGTCCCAGTCTTCGTCCTTCATGCGCATGGCCAGCTGGTCTTGCGTGATGCCGGCGTTGTTCACGAGTACGTGCAGCGCGCCGAATTCCTTCACCGTGCCGTCGATCAGCGCTTCTGCCGCGGTTGCGTCGTTGACGTTGAGCACCGCGCCGCGGCCGTTCACGCCTGCCGCGCTAAACGCTTCAGTGATTGCGGTTGCGCCGCTTTCGCTGGTCGCCGTGCCGATTACCGTCGCGCCCTGGCGCGCCAGTTCCAGCGCGATCGCACGGCCGATGCCGCGCGAAGCGCCCGTCACGATTGCGATCTGCTTGTCGAGAGTCTTTTCCATCTGTCAGTCCGGATGCCCTTCGGAGGGCTGATTGATTCCTGATGCCGATTTTTGCTGCCGATTCCCGGCGCTTACACGGGGGAGTTCAGCCTGCGGTAACAAGCTTGAGCGTTTCTTCGAGCGAAGCCGGATCGAACACCGAGGCGCCGACCAGGTTGCCGTCGATACGCTTGGTCAAACCCGCAAGGACCTTGCCCGGCCCGCATTCGATCACGTGCGTGACGCCTTGCCCAGCCATCGCCTGCACGCTTTCGACCCAGCGCACCGCGCCGGCCGCCTGGCGCACCAGCGCGTCCTTGATCTTTGCCGGCTCGTTGACGACCGCGACGTCGACATTGTTGATCACCGGAATGGAAGGCACCCGCACGTCGACGCTCGCCAGGTATTCGCGCAGCTGATCCGATGCCGGCTTGAGCAGCGACGAGTGGAACGGCGCCGAGACCGGCAGCGGCAACGCGCGCTTCGCGCCCTTCGCCTTCGCGACTTCGCAGGCCTTTTCGACCGCGGCCTTGTGGCCGGCAATCACGACTTGCGCAGGCGCATTGAAATTCACCGCTTCGACGACACCTGCAACCGACGCTTCCGCACACACCGCGCGCACAGTCTCGTCGTCGAGGCCGAGAATCGCGGCCATGCCGCCTTCACCGACTGGCACCGCCGTTTGCATTGCCTGCGCGCGAAAACGTACGAGCGGCACAGCATCGCGGAATGCGATTGCGCCCGCCGCGACCAGCGCGGTGTATTCACCGAGGCTGTGGCCGGCGACAACGACCGGCTTCGGGCCGCCGGCCTGCTGCCACGCGCGATAGATCGCGTAGGCTGCCGTCAGCATGACTGGCTGGGTGTTGGCGGTGAGGTTCAGATCTTCGGCGGGGCCTTCGGCGATCAGCTTGCCGAGGTCCTGATTGAGCGCGTCGGATGCTTCCTGAACCGTCTCACGCACGACCGCATGATCGGCGAATGCGTTGAGCATGCCGACCGACTGCGAGCCTTGCCCAGGAAAAACGAACGCAAATTTCATATCGTCCCCAAAATCGATTTAGTCAGATGTGGGTGGCGCGCGCTGTCCATGTGACTTCGGCGCGCACGAGGGCGCCGCAAACAGCGCCCGCCGGCTCGTCACCGCGATCAGTAGCGGATAACCGATGCACCCCACGTGAAGCCGCCGCCGACGCCTTCGATCAGCACGTTCTGGCCGCGCTGGATGCGGCCGTCGCGCACCGCGACGTCGAATGCGAGCGGAATGGACGCAGCCGACGTATTGCCGTGCTCGCCCACTGTGACGACCATGCGTTCCTGCGGCAAGCCGAGCTTGCGGCAGGTGCTCTGCATGATGCGGATATTGGCCTGGTGCGGAATCAGCCAGTCGATCTGCCCGGCCGCCAGATCGGCCTTTGCGAGTGCTTCGACCGCGACCTTTTCGAGCACGTTGACAGCAAGCTTGAACACGGCCTGCCCATCCATATGCAGGAAGGCGCTGCCGGCGACCACGCCGCCATTCACATTGCCCGGCGTGCAGAGGATGTTCGAATAGCTGCCGTCGGCATGCAACGCGCTAGCGAGCACGCCCGGCTCCTCGGACGCCGACAGGATCACCGCGCCCGCGCCGTCGCCGAACAGCACGCAAGTGGTGCGGTCGTTGAAATCGAGAATACGCGAGAAGGTTTCCGCGCCGATCACGAGCGCCGTGCGATGCTGGCCGCTGCGAATGAAGCTGTCCGCCGTCGCCACCGCGTAAGCAAAGCCGGAACAGACGGCCTGCACGTCGAACGCCGCGCCGTTGTTCCTGATGCCGAGCCTGTTCTGCAACAGGCACGCCGTGCTCGGAAACACGAAGTCCGGCGTGGAGGTTGCAACGATGATCAGATCGATGGATTGCGGATCGATATTGGCCGCTTCGATCGCGCGCTGCGACGCGATCAGCGCCAGATCGCTGGTGGTGACATCGGGTTCAGCGAAGTGGCGCGCATGGATCCCTGTGCGGGCGACGATCCATTCGTCGCTCGTCTCGATGCCCTGCTTCGCGAGACGCTCAGCCAGATCCTGATTGGTGACGCGCGCGGGCGGCAGGTAGCTGCCGGTGCCCAGCACGCGGGAATAAATTGTCGATTGAGCCATTATGCCTTCGAGGATTGCGCAGCGTAGGGCTCGGCCGGCTGGCCTGCGAGCGGGCTTGCGTGACCCGCACCGCTTGCGTCGCGCGCCGCCTGCTCGAGAGAACCCGCGTTCTCTTCCATCGCTCGCGCAAGCCGCTCCAGCACGCCGTTTTTGACGGCATCATACCCGCGTTTGATAGCCCACTCAAACCCGTAGGCATCCGCCGAACCGTGGCTTTTGATCACCAGTCCGCGCAGGCCGAGCAATGCGGCGCCGTTATATTGCCGATGGTCGACGCGTTTCTTGAAGCGCATCAATACCGGCAAGGCGAGCACCGCCATCACCTTGGTCAGCCACGAACGGCCGAACTCTTCCTTGATGATGTTGGAGAGCATCTGCGCGAGGCCTTCCGACGTCTTCAGCGCGACATTGCCGACAAAACCGTCGCAGACGATCACGTCGACCGTGCCCTTGAAAATGTCGTTGCCTTCAACGTTGCCGTGAAAGTTAAGTGTACTCGCGCGCAGCAGTTCGCCGGCACGTTTGATGGTGTCGTTACCCTTGATGACTTCTTCGCCGATGTTGAGCAGGCCGATGGTGGGCCGGTCGCGGCCTTCGAGCGCGGACACGAGCGCATGCCCCATCTCGGCGAACTGCAGCAGATGCTGCGGCTCGCAATCGACGTTGGCGCCCAGGTCGAGCATCATCGTGTAGCCATTGGGGTTGGGCAGAGCGGACGCGATGGCCGGGCGTTCGATGCCCGACAGCGTTTTCAGCACATACCGCGAGACCGCCATCAGCGCGCCGGTGTTGCCGGCGGAAATGCAGGCTTGCGCCTCGCCTTCCTTGACGCGGTTCAGCGCCACGCGCATGGATGAATCTTTTTTCTTGCGCAGCGCCACCTCGACCGGATCGTCCATGGCGACGATCTCCGTCGCAGGTACGACGGTCAGCGCCTGCAGGTCCTGAGCCTTCAACTTCTTCAACTGCGCACGAATCGCACTTTCAATGCCGACGAGCAGCAACTGCGCGTCAGGATGCGAACGAACGAAGTTGACGGCCGCGGGAACGGTCACGGACGGGCCGTGGTCGCCTCCCATGCAATCTATCGTGAGCTTTACTGTCATGGAGTGCGACGAATTTCAGGCACCCTGCATGGGACCGCAGTAAGCGCTAAAGCGCCAACTGCGATCGACACAAAAAAGCGGCAGTTGAATGCCGCCTTTTTGCCGAGCCGGGAAAATGTCAAGCGAGCCGATCGCCACGCGAAACGCCAAGGGGCGCAACGCAGTGAAACGATTAGTCGTTCTTCGTCTTGACGACTTTCTTGCCGCGATAGTAGCCGTTCGGGCTAACGTGGTGACGCAGATGCACTTCGCCCGTGCTCGGTTCCACCGCCAGCGGCGCTGCCGTCAGGAAATCGTGCGAACGGTGCATGCCGCGCTTCGACGGCGACTTCTTGTTTTGTTGAACTGCCATGACTAACTCCTAAAAATTTTCCGAATTCTAACACAGCCCGATCCGGTCTCCGCCACTGGCCGAATGGCCAATGCGCCCGCATCGCGCTCCCATGCAACTGTTCAGCGCTTCTTGTCGCCCGGCTCACCGCGCTTGAGACTTTCGAGCGCCGCGAACGGATTGGGCCGTTCGGGCTCGCCGCCCTCATCAGCCTCATCAGCCTCATCAGCCTCATCCGGCGCAGCCTCGTCGCCTTCGCCTTCCGTACCGGCCACACCAGAGACGAGGCTCTCGTGCACTTCGGGACAGACCTCGTGCCTGGGCACGAGCGGCAAGGAAAGCAGCAACTCTTCTTCGATCAAGTCGATGAGATCGAACTGGCGCGAGCCCACGATCACTTCGACTTCATCCTCGTCGAGCGGAAACTCTTCGGCTTCCGCCTCAGTGTTGACGATCCGGTAAGTTGCATCGACGTTGAACGCCTGCGAATACGGCGCCATGCAGCGCTGACATTCGAGCCATGCGGCGCCGTGAATCGCCATCCTCAAATAAGGCTGCGGACCCTCGGTGCCGTCGTCCTGCAATTCCGGCTGCGTCGCCCCTTCGGCTTGCCAGGTGAACGCGGTATCGCGGTCTGGCGCTTCTGCCGGGACTTCGTTTAACATGCGCGGCAGTTGCGAGACGCGCACGACACCCGCGGCCTGACGCCCACTCCGCGCAAATTCGAACAGATCGAGCTCATGCGGGTCGGTAAGACCAGCAGGGTTGCCAGGATGTTGAGTCATGTGCGCTCCTGCGTCGGCAAGGATTTCGCCGGGGGTAAACCGGTTTGCAAAGTAGCCCGCGACCCGTATGGATATCCGCATGGATGTCCATATGAAGGCCCGCTTGCGCAATAGCATACCGATGAAAAGCCCAAAATCATATCCGTTTTGTCTTTTCGAGTCAAACACTTAAGCCCGTACACGTGCAAGCTCCGCACAACCCTGTACGCCCCGCCTCTCTAGCCGTTGGTTGACCATGCCAGATTCCCCCAATCGCCCGCCACGCCTGATCCTGGCGTCGAGTTCGCCGTATCGTCGCGAATTACTCGAGCGCCTGCGCGTTCCATTCGAGGTTGTCGTACCGGCCATCGACGAAACCCCGCTCGCGGGCGAAACGCCGGAAGTAACCGCGCTGCGGCTCGCGGAAGCGAAAGCCCGCGCAGCGGCCGCCAGCCTCGGCGTCGACGAAGCCATGCTCGTGATCGGTTCCGATCAGGTCGCCACCTACGACGGCCTGCAAATCGGCAAGCCCGGCACGCATGGCAAGGCGCTCGCCCAGTTGCAGGCGATGCGCGGTCGCGAAGTGCTGTTTCATAGTGCACTGTGCCTGTTCGACAGCCGCTCGGGCACGGCGCAATCGGCCGACATCATCACGCGCGTGCTGTTCCGCAATCTGCCGGACGCCGCGCTGGAAGCCTATCTGCACGCCGAAACGCCGTACGACGTCGCCGGCAGCGCCAAATCCGAAGGCCTCGGCATCGCGCTGCTCGACGCCATCCACTCGGACGATCCGACCGCGCTGGTCGGGCTGCCGCTGATCGCCCTGTCGCGCATGTTGCTCGCAGCCGGCTATCCACTCCTGGGGGCGCAATGAGCGGCACGCTATATCTGATCCCGAACACGCTAGGCGAAGGCGACGCCGACGCGCTCGACGCCGTCCTGCCCGCGCCAGTGCGCGCCCGCGCGGCGTCGCTGCACTATTACATCGGCGAAAACGCGAAGACCACGCGTGCGTTCCTGAAGAAAGTCGGCACCGAACGGCCGATCCAGGAAATCGAGATTCGCGAACTGAACGTCAACACGCCGGCCGGCGAGATCGACAAACTGCTCGCCCCCTTGCTGGCCGGCACGGATGCCGGCCTGGTATCCGAAGCCGGTTGCCCGGCGGTCGCGGATCCGGGCGCCCTGCTGGTGCGCCGCGCGCATGAGCGCGGCGTCAAGGTCGTGCCGTTTGTCGGGCCGAGTTCGATTTTGCTGGCCTTGATGGCTTCGGGCCTGAATGGCCAGAGCTTTGCCTTTCACGGCTATTTGCCGGTAGACGCCACCGAACGGGCCAAGCGTCTGCGCGATCTGGAACAACAATCGCGCAAGGCCAGGCAAACGCAGATTTTCATCGAGACGCCTTATCGGAATCGCGCGCTGCTCGACACGTTGCTGGCGACCTGCGCACCGTCGACGCTGGTGTGTGTCGCGGTGGATCTGACGCTGGAAACGGAAACCATCGCGAGCCGCACGGTGGCCGACTGGAAGAAGAAACCGGCCATCGATCTGCACAAGCGGCCGGCGATTTTCCTGATACTCGCCGTCTGATCCTGCGCCGCAGAACGAAAAAAACCCCGTGCGGTCGTTGCTCGACCGCACGGGGCTTCTTTGCCAGCGATCAACGCAAATTGAACTTCCCGCCGAGCGCCATCGCATGCACGGCGCCGCTACCGACCGCCGCGCCGAACTTGCGAGCAACACGGTCCGTAATGCTCTCCTTCACCGTGTAATCGACGATGTCCGGCGCCTTGATGATGTCGCGCGCGACGTAATTCGCATCGCCGAAACCGTCGGCCAGACCCAGCTCGACGCTCTTCTGGCCCGTCCAGAACAGGCCGGAGAACATATCCGGCGTTTCGTGCAGCCGTTTGCCACGGCCTTGACGAACCGCGTCGATAAACTGCGCGTGAATCTGGTCGAGCATGTCTTGCGCATGTTCATCCATCTTCGGCGTTTCCGGCGAGAACGGATCGAAAAAGCCCTTGTTCTCACCCGATGTGCGCAAACGGCGCTGAACCCCCAGCTTGTCCATCAGGCCGGTAAAGCCAAAGCTGTCCATCAGCACGCCAATCGAACCGACGATGCTCGCCTTGTCCACGTAAATCTTGTCTGCGGCCGCGGCTGCGTAATAACCACCCGACGCGCACATATCGCCGACCACGACGTACAGCGGGATCGACGGATATTTGGCCCGCAAACGGTGAATCTCGCGATAGATGATGTCCGCCTGAACCGGGCTGCCGCCCGGGCTATTGCAACGTAGGATCACGCCGGCGGTGCCGGAGTCGTCGAACGCGCTTCGCAGCGCCGTGTTGATATCTTCCGCGTTCGCGTTCGTATCGGCGGAGATTTCGCCGTCAAGCGCGATCATCGCCGTATGCCGGCCGGTGGCCGCGACCTTGTCGCCGGAAAACCCGATTGCGATCCAAACCGCCAGCAGCAATACGATCAGGAACACAAAGCGGAAGAAGATTTTCCACCGCCGCGCCGCGCGCTGTTCGTTGATGGCCGCGAGGGCGATGCGTTCGAGCGCGGCGCGCTCCCAGCCTGGCTCGTCGGCAGGCGTGCGGGAGCGGCCTGTCAGGGACGGTTCTTTCGGTTCGGGAGTCAAATTGTCGGGCATGCGTTGCAGTGGAAAGGTCGAAGAGAAAAGTCAGGCACTGGCCGGGCACAGTTCGCCGTCGGGCAGCCAGAATACGGCACGGCCTTCGGGCGTATCCCGCTCGTCCACCTGAACGGGGCGCAGCCTGCTGCCGCGGCACGGACCGCCGACACATTTGCCTGTATCCGGCGCGTAAATCGCGCCGTGCGTGGCGCACATCAAGTATAAACCGGAGGACTCGAAGAACTGCCCTTCGGCCCAGTCCAACTCCATCGGCACGTGGGCACAGCGGTTCAGATAGCCATACGCGCGGCCATCATAACGAACGAAAAACACCACGACCTCCGAGCCGCCCAGCGTCGCCGCGCGCCGCACGCCGACGCCGCCGTCGACCAGATCCCCGGCCGCGCAAACCCGCACCGGCTCCACTGCCGCCCCGCCGGGGTGGCCAGTCACGTGCTCATTCATATGCTGCGCGCTCATGCGTTCTCGCGCAGCCAGCCGGACAGCGCACCAACGCTCGAGGCGACGAATTTCGGCGACAGCGCGGTCAACGAACCGGCTGGGTGGGCGCCATACGTCACGCCGATGCCCGCGACACCTGCATTGATCGCCATCTGCAGATCATGCGTCGTATCGCCGACCATCACGGTGCGCGCGGGATCCTGCCCCAGTTCGCGCGTCAATTCGTGCAGCATGGCCGGATGGGGTTTCGAGAACGTCTCGTCCGCGCAGCGGGTGCCGTCGAACAGGCTCGTCAGGCGCGACTGGTCGAGCGCGCGGTTCAGGCCGACGCGGCTCTTGCCCGTCGCCACCGCCAGCAGATAACCCAGATCGCGCAATTCCTGCAGCATCTCGCGCACGCCAGCGAACAGCTCGGTGGTCTGATCCTTGACTAGATAGTGGAAGCGGTAGCGCTCGGCGAGCCGCGGATAGTCGGCCGGATCGAGCGTGGGCGCGGCGATTTGCAGCGCATCGCGCAGGCCGAGGCCGATCACGTAACTGGCAGCCTCGTCGGCGGGCACCGGCAGGCCGAGATCGCGGCACGCCGCCTGGATGCTGCGCGTGATGTGCGCAGTCGAATCCATCAGCGTTCCGTCCCAATCGAAGACGATCAGATCAAATTGCTCTCTAGCCATGCGGTGTCGTCTCCGGGTGTGCCCCATTTCGTAATTCGTTGAGCTGCGCGATGAAACTGCGGCATTCGTCCGGCAACGGCGCCTCGACCTGCAGCGGCGCGCCGGTTGCCGGGTGCGTCAGCTTGAGCCGGTACGCATGCAGGAACATACGCTTCAGGCCCGGCTTCGCGTTGGCGCGCGCCAAAGCTTTATTCAGCGCGAAGTCGCCATATTTGGCGTCGCCGACGATCGGCAGTTCCAGATGCTGCAAATGGACGCGAATCTGATGCGTGCGGCCGGTCTTCAGTTCCGCCTCGAGCAGCGCGTACTCCGGCCAGCAGTCGATCAGGTTGAATACCGTATGCGACGCGAGGCCATCCGGCTGTACGCGCACGCGCCGTTCGCCGTCTGCGGTCAGATACTTGTGCAGCGGTTCCTTGACCGCGCGGCGGCGGCCCCAGTCACTGGCCCATTCGCCGTGGACGCACGCATAGTAGCGCTTATCCATCTTGTTCTCGCGAATCTGCTCGTGCAGATTGACCAGCGCGGCGCGCTTCTTGGCGAGCATCAGGATGCCGGAGGTCTCGCGGTCGAGCCGATGCACCAATTCGAGGAATTTCGCCTGCGGCCGCGCTTCACGCATCTGCTCGATGACGCCGAACGCGACGCCGCTGCCGCCGTGGACCGCCACGCCGGCCGGTTTGTCGATGACGAGCAGGTGCTCGTCTTCAAAAATGATCTTGAAATGGGCGGTCGGCACCGGCGCCCGGGCGATCGCCTCGTTCGGTTGAGCGACGCGGATTGGCGGCACGCGCACCAGATCGCCGAGCTCGAGACGATGCTGCGCATCGACCCGGCCCTTATTTACGCGTACTTCCCCGCTGCGCAGGATGCGGTAAATATGGCTTTTCGGTACGCCCTTACAGACGCGCAACAGGAAGTTATCAATGCGCTGTCCGGCCGCACTGTCATCGATCTCGATGATCGAGACCTGGTCACTTGCGACCGATTTCTGGGATATTTTGCCTAACTCTTTCATTCTGAATATAATTTGCCCAGCAGTCTGCGGCGGCCGGCGCAGTGTCCGGAATTCAGGCGGACTGCGCAGGTGCAAGCGATAAACCGTTATTTTACTTGCGCCGGGGTCTGGTTGCTCACCCTGAAAATGAGATGCAACAAGTTGCACGCACGAAGTCAGTGCCCGGCAGGGACGGCGCCCACAGGCGCGTTCGGTCAAGGTCGGCTTCGACGGTAACGGAATTTTGGTAAAAAAGAATTTAACTTTCAGCTTCGGTATCGGGCGGTCTGACGCCTGTTGTATGAAGCTGCCGGTTGCGAAAATACGGCGTGCGCCCAAGGCGTCTTGTAGAAAGTACAAGACATGGCGACGTCAAAATGAGGCGAGACACCCCCGGCGAGAAAAGACGCGCCCCTTGCGCGAACTTCCCGCTGCGGCATGACCGCAGCCTTCGACCCTCCGGTCACGCGCCCAGTTGGCGCACCGGCACGAGTGGATGAAGGCGTATGAAGGTCAGCCAGCAGAACCCGCGGCGTGTCGGGCCGTTATTTGAAGCCGTGTTCGCATGTGCCCTGCGGCACCGCGTCCTTTTGACCGGACCGGGCCCTCTCAGGCAATTCTCCCGCCAATTTTCCCGCTCCAGCGTGCTTGTGAAAACACAATAAAGCGCGGCATGCCGCTGCCCTCTTCGCTCTCGCGGCTGACAACCGCGCAGCTTGGGTCATGCAAAGCCGCTCTGGAGCCGTTCAATGAAACGCATGTTGTTTAATGCGACGCAGCAGGAAGAACTGCGCGTCGCCATCGTCGATGGGCAAAAACTCATCGATATCGACATCGAAACCGCCGGGCGCGAACAGCGCAAAGGCAATATTTACAAGGGCATCATTACCCGCATCGAGCCGTCGCTCGAAGCCTGTTTCGTCAACTACGGCGAAGACCGCCACGGTTTTCTGCCGTTCAAGGAAGTCGCCCGCCAGTATTTCCGCGACGGCGTCGACATGCGCTCCGCGCGCATCCAGGACGCCCTGAAAGAAGGTCAGGAACTGATCGTTCAGGTCGAAAAGGAAGAGCGCGGCAACAAGGGCGCGGCCCTCACCACCTTCATCTCGCTCGCCGGCCGGTATCTGGTTCTGATGCCGAACAACCCGCGCGGCGGCGGCGTGTCGCGCCGGATCGAAGGCGACGACCGTCAGGAACTGCGCGAAACCATGGCGCAGCTGCAATTGCCGGAAGGCATGAGCATCATCGCGCGCACGGCCGGCATCGGCCGTTCCGCCGAAGAGCTGCAGTGGGATCTGAACTACCTGATGCAACTGTGGCGCGCAATCGAAGCCGCGTCGCAAAGCGGCTCGGCCGGCCAGCCGATGCTGATTTATCTCGAATCGAGCCTGGTGATCCGCGCGATTCGCGACTATTTCCAGCCGGATATCGGCGAAATCCTGATCGACACCACTGAAATCCATGACCAGGCCCGCGCCTTCATGGACATCGTGATGCCGGACAACGTCAGCAAGGTGAAGCGCTACCACGACGACGTGCCGCTCTTCTCGCGCTTCCAGATCGAACACCAGATCGAAACCGCCTACTCGCGCACGGTGCCGCTGCCCTCAGGCGGCGCCATCGTGATCGACCACACGGAAGCGCTGGTCGCGATCGACGTGAACTCGGCGCGTGCCACCAAGGGCGCCGACATCGAGGAAACCGCCGCGCGCACCAACCTCGAAGCCGCGGACGAAGTGGCCCGTCAGTTGCGTCTGCGCGACCTGGGCGGCCTGATCGTGATCGACTTCATCGATATGGAGTCGGCCAAGAGCCAGCGCGAAGTCGAACAGCGCCTGAAAGACGCGCTGAAGCACGACCGTGCACGCGTCCAGATGGGCAAGATCTCGCGCTTCGGCCTGATGGAACTGTCGCGTCAGCGTCTGCGCCCGGCTCTGTCGGAAGGCAGCCATGTGACCTGCCCGCGCTGTAACGGCACGGGCCACATCCGCGACACCGAATCGTCCGCGCTGCAAGTGCTGCGGATCATTCAGGAAGAAGCGATGAAGGAAAACACCGCGGCAATCCATTGCCAGGTACCGGTCGAAGTGACCGCCTTCCTGTTGAACGAGAAGCGCGCAGAAATCAACAAGATCGAATCGCGATTCAAGGTCAATGTCGTCCTGATCCCGAACAAGCACCTCGACACGCCGCATTACAAGCTCGAGCGTCTGCGTCACGACGACGCGCGCCTCGACGAACCGCGCGCTTCGTGGAAGATGGCCGAAGAAGCGGCTCGCGAACTGGAATCGGAAACCGGCTACAGCAAGCGCACCGAGGAAGTGAAGCCGAAGCAGGAAGCGGCGGTCAAGGGCATCACGCCCGAGAAGCCGGCGCCGAGCGCACCGGTTCGTCCGGCGGCAACCCCGGCTCCGGTGGCGGTCACGCCGGCTGGCGGCGGCTTCATCGGCTGGTTGAAGAATCTGTTCGGCATGCAGCCGGCGGCACCGGCGCCTGTCGCACCGGCCGCGACCGAAAAGCAGACGCGTCCGCAACGCGGCGAACGCACGGAGCGCGGTGAGCGCACCGGCGAACGCGGCGGCGATCGCAACCGCAATCGCCGTGGCGGTGCAGGCGGCCGCGATGCAGCAGGCCGTGGCGAAGGCGCGACGGGTGGCCGTCAGGCTCAAGGGCAGCAGCCGTCGCCGCGTCGCGAAGAACGCGAACCGCGTGAAGCACGCGAAGGCCGTGAAGCACGTGAACCGCGTGGCAATCGCGAGCCGCGTGAAGCACGTGAAGGCCGCGAACCGCGCGAGGTCCGTGAGCCGCGCGAAGGTCGCGAGGGTCGTGACCTTCGCGGCAATGAGCGTGCTGAAACCGTGGAAGGCGCAGCGCGCGCCGAGCGGGGCGAGCGTCAGGAACGCGGCGAACGCCGCGAACGTGGCGAGCGCGCTGAACGCGGCGAGCGTCGCAAGCAGCAACCGGAAGCCGCAGATGCGCTGACGCAAAATGAGGCGCAAGCGGAAGAACTGGCGCAAAACCAGGCTGTGTTGGGCGAAAACGGCGCGCCGGTCGATCAGGAAGCGGTGGCGCGTGACGGTGAAGAGCGCCGTCGCCGTCGTCGCGGCCGTCGCGGTGGCCGTCGCGAGCGTGAAGAAGAAGGCGTGAACAGCAATCTGGCTGCGGACGTCGCGGAAGCCGAAGGCGACAACGTCGCCGACGAAGCACCCGTGCGTACGCCGCACCAGCCGGTCGAGCACAAAGTCGAGGCCGATGAAGCGAAAGCGGTGACGCCGGCGGAAGTGGTGGTCGCGGCTGTTGCGACTGAAACCGCGGTGGTCACCGAACTGCAAGCTGCAACCGAAACGCCGGCTCTGGCCGTCGAGAAGGCTGTGAAAACGGAAACGGTTGTGCCGGTCGAAGAAGCGCCGGCCGCATCGGCTGTAGTCGAGCCTGTGGTGCAAGCCGCTGCCGCGCCGGTCGAAGCCGTGCAGGCCACACCGCCCGCGCCGGCTGTCAGCGAGACCGTTTCGCTGGCCGAACCGGTGGCTCACGTTGAAGCGCCGGTTGAAACCCGCGTTGAAGCCCACGTCGAAGACCGCGTTGAAGCCCCCCTCGCCGCTCCGGTCGTCGAAGCTCAGGCCGCACCGGCGCCGGTCGAGGCCCCGGCCCCGGCCGCTGTGGTCGAAGCACCGGCAGTTCAGCCGGCGCCGCAAGCCGAGATCGCCGAGCCGCAGCCGGTCGTTGCTGCCGCTGCACCGGCAGCGGAACCGGCAGTCGTCGAGCCGGCGCCTGTCGCCGCTGCGCCGCAAGCACCGCGCCCTGGCTTCGCGTCCGCGGAATCCCTGCAACCGGTGCTGGAACAGGCCGGCCTCGTCTGGGTGAACACGGACGTCAACAAGCTGCAGGCCGCGCAGGAAGCTGCTGCGCAAACCGTCAAGCCGGCTCGCGTCGTGCGTGAACGCAAACCGTTGCCGCCGCTCGACAGCGCGCCGATGCAACAAGTGGAAACGGGCAAGCATCCGCAGTAAGCTGTCCGTCGCTATGCAAAAAGCCCGCCCGAACCGGCGGGCTTTTTTTGTTTATGGGGCCGGAAAGCCGTGCCCTGGGTGTTGGCATTGGAGACGTCATGTCCGCCCCGGTATACCCGGAGAGCGGCCGGGCGCGGCGGCGGCCCAATGCATTTCCGCTAGAATGAAGATCCAGGTTCCGGTCCAAGCCCAATCGAAGCAATTCATGTCCCGACGCATCATCCCTGTTGCCGATCTCAGCGCGGTGCCGGTCATCTCCGGCGCCGTGCAAGCGCCCAGCGGTGCGCTGCACGACACGCTGGCGCGCCCGCTGCGCGACCTGCGCATCTCGGTGACGGATCGCTGCAACTTCCGCTGCGTCTACTGCATGCCGCGCGCGGTGTTCGACAAGGACTATGCCTTTTTGCCGCATAGCGCGCTGTTGAGCTTCGAGGAAATCGAGCGGCTGGCGCGGCTCTTCGTCGCACATGGCGTCGAGAAAATCCGTCTGACGGGCGGTGAACCGCTGCTGCGCAAGAATCTGGAATTCCTGATCGAGCGGCTCGCGCAACTGACCACGCCGGAAGGCCGCCCGCTCGATCTGACGCTGACGACCAACGGCTCGCTGCTGGAACGCAAGGCGCGCAGCCTGAAAGACGCGGGCTTGACCCGCGTCACGGTCAGCCTCGACGCGCTGGATGACACGCTGTTTCGCCGCATGAACGACGCCGACTTCGCTGTCGGCGACGTGCTGGACGGCATCGCCGCGGCCCGGGCAGCAGGACTTGCGCCGCTCAAGGTCAACATGGTGGTCAAGCGCGGCACCAACGACAGCGAAATCGTACCGATGGCGCGCCACTTCAAAGGCTCGGGCGCGGTATTGCGCTTTATAGAATACATGGACGTCGGCACCTCGAACGGCTGGAACATGACTGAAGTGCTGCCGTCCGCCGATGTGGTGACGCGCATCGCCGAGCATTTCCCGCTCGTGCCGCTCGAAGCGCATAGCGCCGGCGAAACCGCGCAGCGCTGGGGTTACGTGGACGGCGGCGGAGAAATCGGCGTGATTTCGAGCGTCACGCGCGCCTTTTGCGGCAGTTGCACGCGGGCGCGGCTGTCGACCGAGGGCAAGCTGTATCTGTGCCTGTTCGCGTCGTCGGGTCATGATCTGCGCGCCCTGCTGCGCGGCGGTGCGAGCGACGCGGAGATCGCCACCGCCATCGCCGAAATCTGGCAGGCACGCACCGATCGCTATTCGCAATTGCGCGGCAGTAACATGGCGCAAGCCCATGCGCAGGATGGCCGCCGTGTCGAAATGTCGTACATCGGCGGCTGAGCAGCCGGGCGCATGAGTCCAGCGCGCGAGCACATCACCGGTCTGGTCCTCGCGGGCGGGCGCGGCATGCGTATGGGCGGCGTCGACAAAGGCTTGCAAATGCTGCACGGCGAGCCGCTCGCTTCCCACGTACTGAAACGGATCGCGCCGCAAACAGGTGCCCTGCTCATCAGCGCCAACCGTCATGCCGACGTCTACACTGCACTCGGCGCCCCATTCAACGCCAAGGTCGTCGCCGATACCCTGCCCGGCTTTCCAGGGCCTCTGGCAGGTTTGCTCGCCGGGCTGCGCGCGGCCGACACCGCGTACGTCCTGAGCGCACCGTGCGACACACCGGGACTACCCGCCGACCTCGCCGCCCGCCTCGCGCATGCCCTGGACTCGAACCAGGCCGACCTCGCCACCGTCACCACCGCCGACGCGCAGGGCAACGTCTCGCTCCATCCGGTGTTCGCGTTGCTGCGCACGAGTCTGGCCGACGACCTGGCGGCCTTTCTGGCCGCCGGTGAACGCAAGGTTCGCGCGTGGTACGCGCGCCACAAGACGGTGGAAGTCGCCTTTGCCGACGAGCGCGCGTTTTACAATATCAATTCGTTACAAGAACTCGCCGACCTCGACCGTTGTTGAGGCCCCGGTTGAAATCCCGCTCCGGCCCCACGGCAAATACCGGTCCCGCCTCCGGTCGCGACGTCTAGCTCTTCATGACCACGCTTAACGAATTTTCCCGCTGCGTCGCGCAGTACGATCCTCACGCGCTACCTGTTTCGGCCGCCCAGGCAATCGTCCGTGAATGGGCCGCGCCGGTCACGGCAATCGAACGCGTGCCGCTGCGCGACGCGCTCGACCGCGTGCTGGCAGCCGACATCGTGTCGCCGATCGACGTCCCCGCGCACGACAACTCGGCCATGGACGGCTACGCGTTCAACCACGCGGCGCTGGCAGCAACCAGCGCGTCCACGGTCGACCTGACCGTCACCGGCAAGGCGCTGGCGGGCCATCCGTTTGCGGGCCGCGTCGAGGCGACGCAATGCGTGCGCGTGATGACAGGCGCCTGCATGCCGGCCGATTGCGACACTGTCGTGCCACAAGAACTCGTCGAACGCAGCGGCGACTCCGCCACCATCCGTTTCGCAGCCAACGCCGTGCCGCCGGGCGCCAACCGGCGCCTTGCCGGTGAAGACCTGGCGCGCGGCCATGCGGCGTTGCGCGCCGGCCGGATCGTGCGCGCATCGGATCTCGGCTTGCTGGCGTCGCTCGGCATCGGCGAAGTCAGCGTGCGGCGGCGCTTGCGCGTCGCCTTCTTCTCGACCGGCGACGAACTGCGTTCGCTCGGCGAGCCGCTCGACCCAGGCTCCGTGTACGACAGCAATCGCTACACGCTGTTTGCGATGCTCCGGCGCCTGAATGTGGACACGCTCGATCTGGGCGTGGTGCGCGATCAGCCCGCCGCGCTCGAGGCCGCGTTGCGCAGCGCCGCTGCCAGCGCGGACGTGGTGCTGACTTCCGGCGGCGTCTCGGTCGGTGAAGCGGATTTCACCAGGCAATTGCTGCAGACATTCGGCGACGTCGCCTTCTGGAGCCTGGCCATGCGTCCTGGCCGGCCGCTCGCTTTCGGCCGCGTCTGGTCCGGCGAACATCCGGGCCTCGGGCTGCCTGCGCTATTCTTCGGCTTGCCGGGCAATCCGGTCGCCGTCATGGTGACGTTCTATCAAATCGTGCGCGAGGCGCTGCTGCGGATGTCCGGCGCGACGCCGCAAGCGCTGCCGGTCCTGCATGCCACGAGCCGCCGGGCCATCCGCAAGCGCGCCGGCCGCACTGAATACCAGCGCGGCGTGGCCGAACGGGACGCGCACGGTCAATGGCACGTCACGCCAACCGGCTCGCAAAGCTCCGGCGTCCTGAGCTCGATGAGCGAAGCGAATTGTTTCATCGTACTCGGGCACGACGAAGCCGATATTGTCGAGGGCGAACGCGTCGATATCATGCTCTTCGATGGTCTTATCTGACACCTGATTTGCTGCTCATTTTCCGCATTACCCATCACTACTACGACATACGGGTTGGACTTACATGAAAAAACAGATCTCGTTCATTGCGCCGGGACAGACGGCCAAAGCGCTCATCCTCGTCTACCTGACGTTCTCGGTGCCGATCGTGCTGCTCGGCGTGCTGGTCGCGTTCGTGCGCTATGGTTCGGTCGAACTGAGCACGGTGTTCAGCGCGCTGCTACTGAACGCGATCCTCGGCTTCGTCCTGTTGTGGATTGCGTGCCACGCGTACAACTGGGTCGCGTCGCGCTTCGGCGGCATCGAAATCCAGCTGACCGACGCGCCGGAAGAAGCGTAATGACCGCAACGATCCGCGCCGCAACGCCTGTGGACACCGGCGCGATCTTCGCCCTGACGTACGAGCTGGCCGAATTCGAGGGCCTCACGCACGTATTTGTCGCGACGGAAGACGGTCTGCGCGATGCGATGCGATGCGCTATTCGCGGTGCGCGGCCGGGCGCGACGGTGATGCCGGATTGGCGCGTCGTGCGTCTGACGGGCGATGCGCTCGAACAATTGGCCGCGGCCTCTGCAGCAGGCAACGGCGCCGCCTCGAACTAAGCGACTGAACCAGGCTACAGAACCAGGCCACACTACTGCTCGTCGGAATCCGCGCTCGAGAGCGCATCGCCGAGCACCCCGCTCGCCTCTTCACCCGGCAACGCCTCGACGTCGCGCAGCTTGCGGTTCAGCACACGGGTGCGCGTTTCCGCGGCTTCGATCGAACGCGTGACGGTTTCCAGCTGCGCCTTGGTCCTGGCCAGCACGTCGCCGAATTTGCCGAACTCCGTCTTCACCGCGCCGAGCACTTGCCACACCTCGCTCGAACGCCTCTCGATCGCCAGCGTGCGGAAACCCATCTGCAAACTGTTCAGTAACGCGGTGAGCGTGGTCGGGCCGGCGATCGTCACGCGATAGTCGCGTTGCAGCAGATCCGTCAGCCCCGGTCGCCGCAGGATTTCGGCGTACAGGCCCTCGGTTGGCAGAAACAACAGCGCGAAATCGGTGGTATGCGGCGGCGACACATACTTCTCCGCGATCGTGCGCGCCTCGGCGCGAATCCGCGCTTCGAGCGCGCGCGACGCCTCTTCCACCGCGGCCGGATCGGCGCGCTCCTGCGCTTCGATCAAACGCTCGTAGTCTTCGCGCGGAAACTTGGCGTCGATCGGCAACCAGACCGGCGTGGCGGCACCGCCCGGCTCCATACGGCCAGGCAGCTTGATCGCGAATTCGACGCGGTCGGCGCTCTTCGGCACGGTCGCGACATTCTTCGCGTATTGGTCCGCGGTGAGCAGCTGTTCGAGCAACGCTTCGAGCTGCACCTCGCCCCATGTGCCGCGCGTCTTGACGTTGGTCAGCACCTTCTTCAGATCGCCGACGCCGGCGGCCAGCGTCTGCATTTCACCGAGGCCGCGATGCACCTGCTCAAGCCGGTCGGACACCAGCTTGAACGATTCGCCAAGGCGCTGTTCGAGCGTTGCATGCAGCTTTTCGTCGACGGTGCGGCGCATCTCTTCGAGCTTGGTCGAATTGTTTGCCTCGATGTCTTTCAGACGCTGCTCGATGGTCGCGCGCACTTCGGCGAAGCGGCGATCGTTCGCCTCGGTGAGCTGTCCGAGTTGCAAGCTCAGTGTTTCGCCGAACTGCTTGAGCGTTCGTCCTTGCTCGTCGCGCGCCTGTTGTGCCTGCTGTTGCAGGCTGTGCCGCACCGCGTCGAGCTGCTGCGCGAAGCCGTCGATCTTGCCGCCTTGCACCGTCGTCATACTGCTGAACTGCGAGGCCAGCGTTTGTTGAAAATGCGCAAAGCCGCTGCTCAACTCGGTACGCGACACGCGCGCCGTCTCGGTAATGTCATTGCGCAGTTGCCGTTCGAGCCGCTCGTAGGCAAGCGACTGCGCCGCCGCAGCGGCGTCGATGCGCTCGCCGAGCATCTCGAACTGCTCGCTTTCATCGGCGCGGCTATTGCCGCGCATCAGCAACGCCAACGCGATGACCAATGCGACCGCCAGCACTGCCACGGCCGCCACCAGAATCATTGTCATGAACGCGCCTTGCCGATCACCTCGGGGTTGAGCGGATTCGGCGGACGTCCCGCGCGCGGCCCCTCGCCCAGCGCCGCGATCAGGTTGTCGGCGGCGAGGTTCGCCATGGCGCGGCGCGTCGCTTCGGTTGCACTGGCAATATGCGGCGTCAGCACGACATTCGGCACCGTCAGCAAAGCGGGATTCAGATTCGGCTCGCCTTCAAAGACATCGAGACCGGCGGCAGCGATCTTCCCCGTGCGCAGCGCCTCGACGAGCGCCGCGTCGTCGACGATGCCGCCGCGCGCGATGTTGGTAAGCGTTGCGGTCGGCTTCATCTGCGCGAGTTCGGCCGCGCCGATCGTGTGATGGTTTTCCTTCGTGTACGGCAAGACGAGCACCACGTGATCGGCGCGCCGCAACAGGTCCTGTTTGGACACGTATTGCGCGTTCAACTTCGCTTCGATCTCCGGCGCGACCCGCGAACGGTTGTGATAGATCACCTGCATGTTGAAGCCTTTCGCCCGCCGGGCCAGCGCCTGGCCGATTCGGCCCATGCCGACCACGCCGAGCGTCGAGCCGTACAGATCCGTGCCGAGAAAGCCGTCGTACGCCCACTTCTGCCATTTGCCCGCGCGCAGCCAATGCTCCGATTCGGCGATGCGGCGTGCTGCCGCCATCATCAGCGCCCAGCCGAAGTCGGCGGTCGATTCGTTCAGCACATCGGGAGTATTGGTGCCGAGCACGTTCGCCGCGTTGAACGCGGCCATGTCGAAGTTGTTGTAGCCCACCGCCATGTTCGACACCACCCGCAGACGCGGCGCCGCAGCGAGCACGGCCGGGCCGACCGGATCGCCCGCTGTCAGCGCGCCGTCTTTATCCGCGAGACGGCGCGTCAACTCTTCTGCGGACAGCACCTCGCCCTGGTTCCAGTCGACGTCGAAATACTGCTTGAGCCGCTCGATCACATCGGGAAAGATCGGACGAGCGACGAGAATCTTCTGCATTGCCATTCTCCGTATAGCGTGTCGAGTTCGATTGCCTCGGCGTCAAAGTCAGCCTCAAAAAAACAGCCAGCCGGTGACGAGAAAGAGCGGTATCAACACCGCACCAGACCAGCCAAGATACGCAAAAAAGCTCGGCATGCGAACGCCGCGCGATTCCGCAATCGCTTTCACCATAAAGTTCGGCGCATTGCCGATATAGCTGTTCGCGCCCATGAACACCGCGCCGGCCGAAATCGCCGCGAGCGTCGTGGTGCCGGCGGTCATCAGGGTTTGCGCGTCGCCGCCGGCCAGGTTGAAGAACACCAGGTAGGTCGGCGCATTGTCGAGAAACGACGATAGCAGGCCGGTCGCCCAGAAGTACATCGCGTCGTGCGGCTGGCCGGCGGCGTCGTTGACCAGATGGACGATGCCGGCGAACGCGCCCGCCTCGCCGGCGCGCAAAATCGTGATGACCGGCGCGATCGTCACGAAGATGCCCGCGAACAGTTTGGCGACTTCGTCGATCGGCGCCCAGTTGAAATCATTGCCCGCGCGCGCCGCACGCGGTGTCAACGCCAGCGAGAGCAACGTGACGGCGATCAGCGCGAGATCGCGCACGGCATTCTGCAAGGCGACGTGCGTGCCGAACACGTCGAATACAAGGCCCGGTTTCCAGAGCCCGCTCATCAACACCAGCGCGATCACCGCGGCGAGAAGCAGGAAATTGATCTTGCCGTCGATGCCGAGAGGCGGCGAATCCGGCGTCGGATCGAGAAAGCGCGAGCGTTCTTCCTCGCGATGGTGAAAGTAATACGAGTCGAGCGCGTAGAACGCCGCGAGCAGCACGCAGCAGACGAACAGCATGGGCAGCGCCAGATGCGTGGTGGTCCAGAAGAAGCTGACGCCTTGCAGGAAGCCGAGAAAGAGCGGCGGGTCGCCGAGCGGCGAGAGCGAGCCGCCCGCGTTCGCCACCAGAAAGATGAAGAACACCACCACATGCACGACGTGCTTGCGGTTGTCGTTGGCGCGCAGCAACGGGCGGATCAGCAGCATCGCCGCACCGGTCGTGCCCATGATGCTCGCGAGCACCGTGCCGAGCGCGAGAATCGTCGTGTTCAAACGTGGCGTGCCATGCAGATTGCCGCGCACGCAGATACCTCCCGCCACCGTATAGAGCGCGGTCAGCATCACGATGAACGGCAGATATTCCTCGAGGAGCGCGTGCACCAGCGTGCTGAACGCGGCGCCCGCGCCGAACGTCAGCGCAAACGGCACCAGAAACACCAGCGCCCACGCCGCCGCGATCTTGCCGAAATGGTGATGCCAGAAGGCCGGCGCGATCAGCGGAAACACCGCGATCGACAGCAGCACGCCGGCAAACGGCACACCCCACAGCGCCGATAGCGTCGCGCCGTCGAGCGTAGCCGCCGACGCCAGTTGAGGCCACCCCGCCAGCGCCAGTGCAGCGGCGAGCACCATGCTCGCCCACACGGCATGTCGTTTCATATCTGCAAGTCCTTGTTATTGATGCCGGCCGTGCACATGCAACGCCAGTGAGGCGTGAGACGCCGCCGCTCGCCCCGCTCAGGCGCCACGTACGACGATCGCATGCACCCGGTAAGGCCCGTGCGCGCCAAGCACGATAGTCTGTTCGATATCGCCGGTGCGCGACGGCCCGGAGACGAAATTGACCGCACGCGGGAGTTCGCCGCACTCGCTGCGAATCAGGTTGAACGCCTCTTCATGCCCTGCGACGATCCGCGAAGCCGGCACGATCGCAATGTGCGTTTCGGGCAGCAAACCGGCCGAGGCATAGGTGTGCGGGCCGGACAACAGCACCAGCGTGCCGGTCTCGGCTGTGGCGCAGAAGCAGCCGGTGAGACCGACCACGTCGCCGTCTTCAGGCTTGCGAAATTCGACGGTGAGACCGGCTTCGGCCCAATGCAGGTCTTGCAGCGTTTGCCATGCAATCGCCTGGATGGGCAACGCGTGTTGCGTGAGATAGCGATGTGCGGCGGCAGGCACGTCGCTCAGTGTTTCGACCGTATCGACCGTGGTCGCCATCTTCTGCGCTTCTTCGACGAAGCGCCCTGTCAGATCGGCCGGCATCTCCGGACGCGGGCCGGCAGGATGGCGCGCCAGGTAGTCCGCAACAGCCTCGCGCTCGGAACCGGCCGGTTCGGGTTCGCGCCCTTGCGCCGCGCGGATGCGCGCCAGGATGTTGCGGCGGGCAATCGATGTATCCATATGCGAAATCCTCGTGTCGACAGCCGTGCGAATGGCGAGAATTATACCGGCCGCCCCGCATGCGAACACCCTGGCCGAACGGCCGATTGCCGAGCGCGGCGCACATGTTCTACGCTATTTGCCGGCTTCTTCTTCGGGTTGCGCGATGCCGAACACCTGGCGCAGATACGCGAGATACGCCTTGTCGTCGCACATGTTCTTGCCCGGCGAATCCGAGAGTTTCGCCACCGGCTGACCATTGCAGCGAACCATCTTGATGACGATCTGCAACGGGTTATAACCGAGGTCGTTGGTCAGATTGGTGCCCACGCCGAATGCCAGCTTGCAGCGGCCGCGAAAACGCTCGTACAGTTGCAGCACCTTCGGAATGTCGAGCGCGTCGGAGAACACGAGAATCTTGGTGCGCGGGTCGCAGCGGTTCGCTTCGTAGTGCTTGAGCAGACGCTCGCCCCAGTCGAACGGATCGCCGGAATCGTGGCGCGCGCCGTCGAACAGCTTGCAGAAGTACATGTCGAAGTCGCGCAGAAAAGCCTGCATGCCGTACACGTCGGACAGCGCAATACCAAGGTCGCCGCGATATTCCTTCGCCCACATTTCGAAGCCGAAGATCTGCGAATCGCGCAACCGCGGACCGAGCGCCTGGCACGCCTGCAGGTATTCATGCGCCATGGTGCCGAGCGGCGTGAGGCTGTGCTTCATCGCGTAGAAGACATTGCTGGTGCCGGCGAACTGTTCGCCCAGGCCGTCTTTCAGCGTGAGGATCACTTCTTCGTGCCACTGCTTCGAGAAGCGGCGGCGCGTGCCGTAGTCCGCGATCTTGCAGTCGGCGAATTCCGGACGCGCGCCGAGCAGCTTCATCTTGTCGACGAGGCGCCCGCGCCCTTCGCTGTAGTCCGGCGTCTGCTGGGTGTTGCGGAAATAGACCTCGTTGACGATCGCGAGCATCGGGATCTCGAACAGGATCGTGTGCAGCCACGGCCCTTTGATCTCGATGTCGATCTCGCCATTGCCCTTCGGCGAAGGCTCGATCGAAATGTATTTCTCGTTCAGATGAAACAGCGCGAGAAACTCGATGAAGTCGCCCTTGATAAAGCGCATCCGCCGCAGATAGTCGAGCTCGCCGTCGGTAAAGCGCAGCTCGCAGAGCTTGCGCACCTCATCGCGAATCTCGCCGATATACGGCACGAGATCGACGTTCGGCGTGCGGCAGCGGAACCGATACTCCACATTCGCCGCGGGAAAGTGATGCAACACCACTTGCATCATCGTGAACTTGTACAGATCGGTGTCGAGCAGCGAAGTAATAATCATGATGGTGCGAACTGGACTGCAGGAAAACGAAAAGGCCTGACTCAACCCACGCGCGTGCGGCGCGCCCCGTGCGCACCGAACTGACGCATGTTACCCGAATGCGCCCGGATTCAGCGCGCCGGCAGGCTGTCGCGCCGGACGCCATAAACTAATCACGAAAACATATAAAAGCGTTTGCCCGATGCCGCATCCGCCTCTTGACGTTACGATACAATATCGCTTTTGGCGTTTCCGCCTTCCCTGATTCCGCATGCAGGAGCTGCCTGAATGACTCACGTTGTGACCGAAAGCTGCATCAAGTGCCGCTATACCGACTGCGTCGATGTGTGCCCGGTGGACTGCTTTCGCGAAGGTCCCAACTTCCTCGCGATCGACCCCGATGAATGCATCGACTGCGCTGTGTGCGTCGCCGAATGCCCGGTAAACGCCATTTATGCCGAAGAAGACGTGCCGGGCGACCAGCAGAACTTCATCGAACTGAATGCCGATCTGGCGAAGACCTGGCCGAGCATCACCAAGACCAAGGCGCCGTTGCCGGAAGCCGAGGAATTCAAGGACGTGAAGGAAAAGCTGGCTCTGCTCGCACGCTGAGCATGCGCGGCCGTCACCCGCCGTTGCATTCGAATCAAATCGAGATGAACACAGGGTATTGACAGGCGCTTAAGCTGCTCCTACAATTTCGCTTCTCTGCTGTTGTTGTTCTGTTCCTCGATAGCTCAGTCGGTAGAGCGCCGGACTGTTAATCCGTAGGTCCCTGGTTCGAGCCCAGGTCGAGGAGCCAAAATTTCGAAGGCCCGCATCCGTGCGGGCCTTTTTGTTTTGGTTCGGCGGATCGAGCGTCTCCGGAGGACTGCCACTCGAATCGCGCGGTCGCAAGGCCGGCGAACGGCCTATATCGTTTGCCCTCGCCCCCTGACCGGCACGCCGTTATACGATGCTGTTTCTCCGCGCGCTTCCTGTGTTTAACTCTCGCGCCTAACCCTTGCGTTCATTCCCGGCAATCCGATGAAATCCACCTTGTTGCGTGTCTCGCTCGCGGTCACCGCCTGCGCCCTGTTGCTGCCGCTCGCACACAGTGAAGAGGTCGGCAGCGTCAATACCAACTTCCGCATAACGGGCTCCGACCGCGTGGTCGTCGACGCCTATGACGATCCGCTGGTGCAAGGCGTGACCTGCTATGTGTCGCGGGCGCGTACCGGCGGCATCAAGGGCACGCTCGGCATCGCCGAAGATCCGACCGAGGCGTCGATCGCCTGCCGACAAGTGGGCGCGATTCACTTCACGGGTCCGGTGAAACAGCAATCCGATGTGTTCTCCGTGAGCATGTCGCTGATTTTCAAGTCGCTGCATGTGGTGCGCGTGGTCGATGCGAAGCGCAATACGCTGGTCTACCTGACCTATAGCGATCGCATCGCCACCGGCAGCGCGAAAAACAGCGTAACCGCCGTGCCGATGCCGGCCGGCACCGCGATTCCGGTCAAGTGACGACCGTCCTACGGCAAAACGCACCCGGCGAACCCATTGGCAAAGCGCGCTGCAACTGCCACGGCGCGCTAAACTGACCGGTCCAGCCGGACTTCGACCATGACTGCCCATCGTTTCCAGGATTCCGCCCGCTACTGGCGAACGCCGCTCCTGCCCGGCGCGGACCTGCTCACGGCCGAATATCACGATCACGAGTTCACGCCGCATTGGCACGACGCGTACACGATTCCGGTGATCGTCGCGGGTGCTGAAGGCTATCGGTATCGCGGCGCGGATTATGTCGCCGAAGCGGGCAGCGTGCCGATCATCAATCCCGGCGAGCTGCACACCGGCTCGAAGGCTGTGGAAGCGGGCTGGCGGTATCGCGTGATGTATGCGCCGGTCGACTTCATCCACGCGCTCGCCCATGAAGTTGCCGGCCGGCCGCAAGCGTTGCCATGGTTCGCGCCGGGCGTGATCCGCGATCCCGATCTGGCGCAGCGGCTTGCGCGCGCACATCGTCTGCTGGAGGCCGGCGACGATCCGCTCGCCGCCGAAGCCGCAATGCTCGATGCTTTGTCCACGCTGCTGGTCCGCTACTCGCAGACGCAGCCGGAGCCGTCGCGCGCCGCCGACGACGCCCGCGTAGCAACCATGAAAGAGCGCTTGACGGGCGATCTGGCGGCGCCGGTCACACTGGCCGAAGTCGCGCACGCAGCGGGACTATCGCCATTTCACGCCGCGCGCCTTTTCACCCAAACCACCGGCCTGCCGCCGCATGCGTGGCGCAACCAGGTGCGCCTGCAACGCGCGCTGGCGCCGTTGCGCGCCGGCGTTTCCGTGACGGATGTCGCCGCGGCCAGCGGCTTCACGGACCAGAGCCATTTCACGCGGCATTTCCGGCGCATGTTCGGTGTGCCGCCGGGACGCTGGCAAGGCACCTGAGGCAACACCGTCCCGCGCGACGAGACCTGTCGCCACCGCAAGAACGTACAAGCCCCGCCTCCGGCCTGCCCGCTATGCTTCCCGAATCCAGGAGGCAAGATTGACTCATCCCATCTCAGGCCAGCCCTCGAGCTCAGGCCACTTAAAAGAATTCACCGCCGGCGCGCGCGACATCATTCCGATGATGGTCGGCGCGGCGCCATTCGGCGTGATCTTCGGCACACTGGTCGCGTCCGGCCCGCTGCATCTATGGCATGGCGAGTTGATGTCGCTGGTCGTGTTCGCCGGCTCCGCGCAGTTCATCGCACTCGGCCTGATCGCCGGTCACGCCAGTTTTGCGGTGATCTGGGCGACCACTCTGGTCGTCAATCTGCGCCACGTGCTGTATAGCGCGACACTCGCGCCACACGTTGCGCATCTGCCCGCACGCTGGCGCTGGGCGCTCGGCGCGCTGCTCACCGACGAAGTCTTCGCGGTCGCGTGGGAACACTACCGGCATCGCACGCCCGGCACGGTCGGCCCGCACTATTTCTTCGGCGCGGGTCTGGCCATGTATCTGAACTGGCAGCTCTGGACCGTCGCCGGCCTGCTGTTCGGCGCGGCCTTTCCGGGCCTGCAATCGCTCGGGCTCGATTTCGCGATGGTCGCTACCTTCATCGCGATCGTCGTGCCGCAACTCGTCGCGCTGCGCCATCTCGCCGCCGCCGTCACGGCAGGCGCACTGGCGTTCTTCTGGCAGGCGTGGCCGTACAAGCTCGGGCTGCTCGGCGCGGTGTTCGTGGGCGTCGCGGCCGGGGTCCTGCTGTCGATGTCGGATTCCCGCCAACGGCATCAGCAGAAAACCGCGGAGGCGTCGCGATGAGCTATGTCGTTCTGATCCTCGGCATGGCGGTCATCACGTGGGTGATCCGGGCCGCCGTCTTCGTGCTCGGCGACCGGCTGGTGTTTCCGCCGTTCGTGCGCACCGCGCTCGGCTTCGTGCCCGTCACCGTGTTGACCGCGATCATCGTGCCGATGGCGGTCTCGCCGCACGGCAACGGTGCCGAGCTGACCTGGCGCAATCCGCAACTCGTCGGCGCGCTGGCCGCCGTCGTGGTCAGCGTGCTGACGCGGCGGCCGCTGCTGACCATCGCGGCCGGCCTGACAGTCTTTTTTGTCTGGCAGTGCGTCGTGCTTAAATAAGCGCCAACGGCGGCGTCGAAGGCGGCACAGGCGCCACCCGCCGCAAACAGCGTGCAGCGGGTGGCGCATCCCTCTAAAGCCGCCGCCGATCGTCCGCGCACCCTTAAGTTTTCCCTGAATCCGCCGTTATGGAGTCGAGGTCCGCTCGTCGGGATGCGTCCCGCTGGTTACGCGGCAACAGGCAGGAGTCAACCGCGCCGGCATTGGCGTCGCGTCTCACAGGGTCCGTGTGCGAACGGACGGCATGACGATGCAGCGCGGCAGGACCAAACGGGATAACACATGGGTCAAATCACCCTCACGCTCAAAGACGAAACCATTGCGACGCTGCGCAAGGACTTCGACGCTTTTCTGCGGGTATCGCTGAAGCTCGACCCGCAGTTCGCGACGCCGTCGTTTGAAGATTTTTTGCGCGCCAAGCTGCTCGACAATATGGTGCCGCTGACCGAACACGCGGTGAAGCGGATGTTGCAGGGCGGCCAGTACGCGTGGGCGAAACGCACGCTGGACAAGGAATTCCCGGACGTCGTCGCGATCCTGATGCAACAGGCGGGCGAATTCGGCTTCGGTTTTGCGGCGCGTTCGGAATGGACGCCTGAAGAGCTGGCCAAGCAGTGCCGCGACTGGGCGGCCGCGATCGTCAAGGAAGCGGAAGGCGACGCCGCGCTGATCGATCCGCTGGCAGCGCAGATCAAGGGGGCGGTGCAGGACATTCAGGCGCTCGAGGAAATCATGCAGACGCCGGCCTGGCGGCTGGTGGAATCGCTGCGGCAGCGCGTCTACGAAGCCAAGGTGGCGTGCGAAACGAGCGTGGGCAGCACCGCGCGCGAAAAGCTCGGCGAACTGCGCGGGCTGCTGCGCCTGGGCATTTCGCACGGCTCGTTCCAGAAGCAGGAGGCGCAGCAGATCATGGAGTATCTGCGCTTGCTGAAGCCGGAAATTTTTGTCGAAGAACCGTACGACGTGTTCTCGCGTCTCGCCGCGTGGCTGCGCAACTTCTTCGTGCCGCCGCGCCCGGCGCCGCATCAGCAGCAGCAACGGCAGTCGCGCTAGCGGCGGCAGGGATGGCTAGCTGCAACTGACAGCGGCCGCAGCGGTTACCGGGTGCGGGAGGCCGCGTCAAGACGGCCTTGAATGACACGCGGACCGGGAACCGCCCCCTCAATCCCACATCTTCCTGAGCTTCGCGCCGATTTCGATCTTCGCCTGCGCGGCCGCCGCCAGCCCCGCAGCGGTCGGCGCGCCCGGCACCAGCACGCGCGGCCACGCGTAGGCGTCGAACAGCGGCATCAGATGCGCCGGAATAAAGCGCGTGCGCGATGCCCACACGTGCCGGTCGCCCATATGCGTCTGGTTGTGCACGTAAAAGCGCTGCGGCACGACGATATGCAGGTCTTCCTTCGCCCGCGTCATCGCCACGTAGAGCAGGCGCCGCTCCTCGTCGATTTCCTCTTCGCTGCCAGTGCCGAGATCGGACGGAATGCAGCCGTCGACGCCGTTCAGCACGAACACGTTGCGCCATTCCTGCCCCTTCGCCGAATGGATCGTCGACAGGATCAGGTAGTCCTCGTCGATCAGCGGCACGCCGGATTCGTCGCTGGTGGCGTCGGGCGGATCGAGTGTCAATTCGGTCAGGAAGCGTTCGCGCGACGGGTACGTGCCCGCGATGCTTTCCATCTGCAACACGTCCGCGTGACGGATCGCCGCGTCCTCGTGATTGCGCTCGAGATGCGGCTCGTACCAGCGCCGCACCATTTCGAACTCCGCCGGCCACGGCGTCTGCCGGCCGTACACGCTCGACATGAGCGCCACGAACGGATGCCAGTCTTCCTGCGCGCGGGCGGGCGGCGCGAAGGCGGCCAGCGCACGGCCGGCGGTGTCGGCCGGATTACCGGTGCCTGCGCGGGCGACGACCTCGTCGAGCACCTTCGCCGCGGTGGCCGGTCCGACGCCCGGCAGCAACTGCACGACGCGGAAACCGGCGACGCGGTCGCGCGGATTCTCCGCCCAGCGCAGCACGGCCAGCACATCCTTGACGTGCACCGAATCGAGAAACTTCAGGCCGCCGAACTTCACGAACGGAATGTTGCGCCGGGTCAATTCGATTTCGAGCGCGGCGCTATGGTGCGCGGCGCGAAACAGCACCGCCTGCGACTTGAGCTTCATGCCCTGTTCGCGCGCTTCGAGCACCTGTTCGACGACGTAGCGCGCCTGATCCGCTTCGCCCGCGACCGTCACCAGACGCGGGCGCTGAGCTGAGGCCTTGTCGGTCCACAGATTTTTCGTATAACGCTCGCTGGCGAGTTCGATTACCGCGTTCGACGCAGCCAGGATCGGTCCGGTGGAGCGGTAATTGCGCTCGAGCGTGACCTGCCTCGCCGGCGGATTGAAGTGCGCGGGGAAATCGAGAATGTTGCGTACGGTCGCACCGCGAAACGAATAGATCGACTGGGCGTCGTCGCCGACCACGGTCAGGCCGCGGCCGTCAGGCTTCAAGGCGAGCAGGATCGACGCCTGCAAGCGGTTGGTGTCCTGATACTCGTCGACCAGCACGTGATCGAAGCGCGCCGACAGGTCCGCGGCAAGCGACGGCTCGGCGGCCATGTGCGACCAGTAGAGCAGCAGATCGTCGTAGTCGAGCACGCTCTGCTTCTGCTTGGCTTCGACATACGCGGCGAACAGCATGCGCAGATCGGCTTCCCATTCGCGGCACCAGGGAAACGCGTGATTGAGCACGTCGGCGAGCGACGCGCCGGTGTTCACGACGCGCGAGTAGATCGCGAAGCATGTGCCCTTCGCCGGGAAGCGCCGCTCTTTCGCGGACAGGCCGAGCTCGTGGCGCACGAGATTCATCAGGTCGGCGGAATCCTCGCGGTCGTTGATCGTGAAGGCGGGCGCGAGGCCGATCAGATCCGCGTACTCGCGCAGCAGCCGCGCGCCGACGCTATGGAAGGTGCCCGACCACGTCAGCCCTTGTGCCAGCGCGGCGCGCGCGCCAAGCGCCGCGCCGGCGATGCGCGCGACGCGGCGGGTCATTTCGAGCGCGGCGCGGCGTGAAAACGTCAGCAGCAGGATGCGGCGCGGATCGGCGCCGTTGACCACCAGATTGGAGACCCGGTGCGCCAGCGTATTGGTCTTGCCCGAGCCCGCTCCCGCTATCACCAGCAGCGCGCCCAGCGGCTCGTTGGGCGTCTTGGCGCCGTACTCGACGGCTTCGCGCTGCGCGTCGTTGAGCTTTGCCAGCCAGGCGGCGGTATCGAACGGCGACGAGGATTCGGCAACGGTGGGCACAGTGGATTGGACGCTAGAGAGGATGCGTGGAGTCGGTTAGAGAACGGGCGACGCACACTGTATATCCATACAACCTCAGCCGGCAAGCGACCCTTTTTACGCGGTGGCGCCGCGGTGGCTCGCGCCGCGCCGCGCCGCGCGAAAGCACACGCGCCAGCGAAAAAAATGGCCCGGGCGCACCGGACCATTTTCACCGTGAGACGGCAAGGCGTTCACCATGCCCTGCCTTCGGCTAGCGCCTCATGCTGCTCCGCGTCAGCCGGATTGTCGCCGGCGTTCGCCTTGCCGGCGTCGGCTCGCGCGCCTTGAACCGCGCTATCGACGCCTCAGCACAACGCGCTTAGTGCTTTATTAGTGCTTCACATCAGCGCCGTCATCCTGATCGGCTGCCTGACCTTGCATGTTCATCTTCATTTCGTTGCTGGCGGCCTGCTTGTCCGCCTTCTGGTTGATCCTGGCGTTGCGCACCTGCTGGTTGTATTGCGACTTGGCAGCCTTCTGCTGTTCCTTCAGTTCAGCCTTCGACGACTTCTTCTGCGCCCGGAATTCGGCGTTAGCCTGCGCATCGGCGTCGCGCTTCTGAACCAGCGGGTCGGTCGAGCCCGGCGCCGTCAGACGGGTCGGAGCCGGCGTGACCGGCTGCACGCCCTGCGCGGCAGGCGCTGCGGGTGCTAGATCGGCGCCTTGGGTCTGAACCTGTGCCTGCGCGGAGAGGCCGGCGGCCGGTTGCGCCGCGGTCTGAGCGACAGCGGCGGTCGCGGCAAAGGCAGTAAGGGCGGTACCGATCAGGAGCGTACGAATCTGGGTCATGATTGTTTCCTCTCTAAAGTTGTCAGGACACGGGCGTCGACTCTGGCGTGACGTATCGATGCGTGCCTCGCCCGGTCTGCCGCCTGCTGGAGAATGCGGGAAAAATCCAGCAGGCTTTTCTACAGACCGCCCCTTTCGGAGTGAAGTTCGCGAGAAACACCCAGTGTTACGGAACGTTTCATTTTCTGACAAGTACATAACATCTGCTTGCAAATGCCTATGCACGACGGGAAATCCACGTGGACGCCGATCCAGGGCAAGCTTCTGGCTTATGATGCGAACCCTTTGCCTGAAGGCGCAAACGCCATGCCCAACCTCGATTTCACACTGACCGACGACTACGTCGAACTGCACAATCTCCTGAAGATAACGGGCCTCGCGGACAGCGGCGGCTCGGCGAAAATGATGGTCGCGGACGGCGCCGTGACCGTCGACGGCCAGGTCGAAACGCGTAAGACCTGCAAAATCCGCGCGGGCCAAGTGGTATTGCTCGGCGATACGCGGATCGCGGTGCACGAAGCTTGATGCGCGGGAGGCGCCGTACTCCGAGAATCCGGAGCCCGTACGCGCACCAAATTTGTGCCTGCTCCATCGACATTGCCGCGCCCAGGCAATAAGCTGTTGGTTTCGACAGACAAACAGTCAGCTGACAGCGACCCTGCGCACTCGGCGGCCAAGCCGTGTTTCGCAGCCGCCGCCCTGATCGCTCTGGTTGTCCCAAGTTGTCCCGAGTTGTCCCGCTCGCTCTGGCCGTCGGTCTGTCGCCACTTCCGCCGTTAAGCGCTCAATGACTCAATCCGGCTTCACCAGGGTGGCCGCCCGGCCGCCGACCCTGACCCGCCACGCCGCCGACACCGCCCGCCTCGCCGCCCCGCTCGCCATCGCGCAGCTGTCGCAAATGGCGATGGGCGTCACCGACACGATCCTGCTCGGCTCGCTCGGTCCCGACGCGCTCGCCGCCGGCGGTCTCGGCGCGAATCTGTTCTTTGTCGTGGTCACGCTGCTGCAAGGCGTGCTGACCTCGGTCAGCGTGAGCGTGTCGCACGCGCGCGGCGCCCAGGACGAGGGCCGCGTGCCGCATATCTACTGGACCGGCTTCGTGCTGTCGGTGCTGCTGTCGGTGCCGGCGTTCTTCCTGCTGTCGTTCGCCACACCGGTCCTGCTGGCGTTCGGCGAGCCCGCGCTGCTCGCGCACAACGTCGGCGAATACGCGGCGGTCCTGCGCTGGGGCGCGCTCGGCAGTCTGATCGGCGTGGGGCTGCTGCGTTCGTTCTTGCCGGCGATCGGCGCGGCCAGGCGGCTCCTGTGGGTGTCGCTCGTGAGCGTCGTCGTGAACGGTTTTCTCAACTACGGGCTGATCCACGGCGCCTATGGTCTGCCCCGGCTCGGCTTTCTCGGCTCGGCGGCGGCCACCACGATCACGGTCTGGCTAAGCGCGCTGGTGCTGATGGCGCTGCTGCATCTGCGGCCGCGCTATCGCCATTTCGTTGTCGCGACGCGGCCGAACGTGCCGTTGATGGGCGAGCTGTTCGGCATCGGCTGGCCGGTTGCGATCACCTACGGTGTCGAATCGACGCTGTTCCTCGCCACCGGCCTGATGGTCGGGTTGCTCGGCGAGTCGCAACTGGCTGCGCACCAGATAGCGTTGAACGTCGCCTCGGTGGCCTTCATGGTGCCGCTCGCGATCGGCCAGGCGGCCAACGTGCGGGTCGGCTTCTGGTCCGGTGCGGGGCAGCCGCTCGCTGCGCGCCACGCGGGTTTCGTCGCGCTGGCGCTCGGCGTCGGCTTCATGACGCTGTCGGGCATCGTGCTGATCGCCGCGCCGCACTGGATCGTCGGCCTGTATCTGCATCTCGACGACCCGGCCAATGCGGCGACGATTGCACTCGCCAGTTCGCTGCTCGGCGTGGCGGCGATCTTCCAGATCGTCGACGGCATGCAGACGGTCGGCTCGGGCTGCCTGCGCGGTTTGAAGGACACGCGCGTGCCGATGATCGTCGCGTCGTTCGGTTACTGGGCGATCGGCTTTCCGACCGGCTATACGCTGGCGTTTCACTTCGGCCTCGGCGCACGCGGCCTGTGGTGGGGACTCGCGGCGGGCCTCGCCAGCGTCGCGCTATTGATGACGCTGCGCTTTCACAAGCTGAGCTTGCGGCGCGTGCCGCCCGCATCCTCTGCGCCCACCCGGCCGCCCGCTCAGTCCGCTTGAGCTAGGCAAAGCACGGATGGTTGGTTGGCCGCGCCGGGAATCCGGTTGCACGCGCAACCAACGAATCCCGGCTAAGGCGCCTCGAACTGTAAAATGCGCGCTTTGGCACGCGTTGACACGCGTTTGGCAAATACGCGCGCACCCGCGCGACGCCGCTTGCGCTCCTCACGAAGGCCCGCGCCGCCCAACGGCTCATCATCCGCCGCCAGGGCCTGCCGCTCATCGCGAGCGGGACCCCGAGCACCTGCCGCGACTGACAGCGTGCCGATCGACCGACCCTCGACATTCACCATAAAACCAGAACCAAGGACCACCCGTCATGCTTGCCCGCGTCACCCGTTTATTTCCCCTCTGGGCGGTGCTCATTTCGATTGCCGCATACTCTTCGCCCGCCTCTTTCACCGGCATTGCGCCGCACGTCACCACGCTCCTGACGATCATCATGCTGGCGATGGGCGTCACCTTATCGGTGGCCGATTTTCAGCGCGTCTTCACGCGGCCCGCGCCGGTCATCGCCGGCATCGTGCTGCATTACCTCGTGATGCCGCTGGCCGCGTGGGTGATCGCCAAGGCGCTGCGCATGCCGCCCGATCTGACTGCAGGCATGGTGCTGGTGGGCAGCGTCGCGAGCGGCACGGCGTCGAACGTGATGATCTATCTGGCGCGCGGCGACGTCGCGTTGTCGGTGACGATCAGCGCGTTGTCGACGCTGGTCGGCGTGTTCGCGACGCCGCTCCTCACGCGCCTTTACGTGGATGCGTCGATCGCCGTCGACGTGCACGGCATGCTGATGAGCATTCTGCAGATCGTCGCGCTGCCGATCGTGATCGGCCTCGTCGTCAATCATCTGTTCGGCAAGGCAGTGCGCAAGGTCGAGCCGGTTCTGCCGTTGATCTCGATGGTGGCGATCCTGCTGATCATCGGTGCGGTGGTGGGCGGCACGCAGAAGAGCATTGCGTCGGTCGGCCTCGTGGTGATGCTCGGCGTCGTGCTGCACAACGGCATTGGCCTGCTCGGCGGCTATTGGGGCGGTCGTTTGCTGGGCTTCGACGAAGCCGTTTGCCGGACGCTCGCTATTGAAGTGGGCATGCAGAATTCGGGGCTTGCCGCGACGCTTGGGAAGCTCTACTTCACGCCTATCGCGGCATTGCCCGGTGCTCTGTTTTCGGTGTGGCACAACCTTTCCGGCTCGTTGCTTGCCGGGTACTGGGCGGGACGTCCCGCTAAAGGTTCTACCAATCAGGATGGCCCACAGGGATTGAACGCCGGGCGCGGTTAATTTCACCGATGCCGGGGAGGCGGCACGACGCATTCTGTCTGCACGCCTTCCGGCACATCACCAGATGCCGCCGCCCCAAAGGCAAAAAAGCAAAAACAAGGACCGACGTCGAAGACGGCGCCCGCCGCACGTACCTCTTCGATCCGCAAGCGGGTTTTTACCGGAATGTGCTAACAGGACTATTCTCCCTATTGCCCGTCAACGCACAACTTTGAGAAGCGGAGTTGAACCATGACTGAAGACGTACGAATGGAGCGCGACACGTTCGGTGAAATCGCCGTGCCGAACGCCCGCCTTTGGGGCGCGCAGACGCAGCGCTCGTTGCAGAATTTCCGCATTTCGACCGAGAAGCAATCGCCCGAACTGATCACCGCGCTGACCGTGATCAAGCGCGCCGCCGCCGAAGTGAATCTCGACCTCGGCATGCTCGACGAAAGCAGGGCGAAGGCGATCATGCAGGCGGCCGACGAAATCATCGACGGCAAACATCCGGAAGAATTCCCGCTCGCAGTCTGGCAAACCGGCTCCGGCACGCAGACCAACATGAACCTCAACGAGGTGATCGCAAATCGCGCGAGCGAGCTGCTCGGCGGCGAGCGCGGCGAAGCGCGCAAGGTGCATCCGAACGACGACGTCAATCGCGGCCAGTCGTCGAACGACGTGTTTCCGACAGCGATGCACGTGGCCGCCGCTTACGGCATCGTCAAGCATCTGCTGCCCGCGCTGAACACGCTGCGCGACACGCTCGACGCCAAAGCGAAAGCATTCGCCGACATCGTCAAGATCGGCCGCACGCACTTGCAGGACGCGACGCCGCTCACGCTGGGCCAGGAGTTTTCAGGGTATGTGGCGCAACTCGATCACGGCATCCGTCATGTCGAGTCGGCGCTGCCGCATCTGTACGAACTCGCGCAGGGCGGCACGGCGGTCGGCACCGGTTTGAACGCGCATCCGCAGTTCGCGGCCAAAGTGGCCTCGGCAATCGCGAAGCTGACCGGTGTGCCGTTCGTGTCGGCACCGAACAAATTCGAAGTGATGGCCGCGGCCGACGCGCTGGTGTTCGCGCACGGCGCGCTGAAGACGGTGGCCGCGAGCCTGAACAAGATCGCCAACGATATTCGCTGGCTCGCGAGCGGCCCGCGTTGCGGTCTCGGTGAACTGTCGATTCCGGAGAACGAACCGGGCAGCTCGATCATGCCTGGCAAAGTCAATCCAACCCAGTCCGAAGCCTTGACGATGCTCTGCGCGCAGGTGTTCGGCAACGATGTCGCGGTGAATATCGGCGGCGCGAGCGGCAACTTCGAGTTGAACGTGTTCCGGCCGATGATCGCGCACAACGTGCTGCAATCGATCCGCCTGCTCGCCGACGGCGCGCACAGTTTCAACGACAACTGCGCGGTGGGGATCGAGCCGAATCGCGAGCGCATCGATACGTTGCTCAACGAATCGCTGATGCTGGTGACGGCGCTCAATCCGCACATCGGCTACGACAAGGCCGCGAAGATCGCGAAAAAAGCGCACAAGGAAGGCACGACGCTGAAGGCGGCCGCGCTGGCGCTCGGCTTTGTCACCGAGCAGCAATTCGACGAATGGGTGCGGCCCAACGATATGGTCGGACATTCGGCGGCCTGAGCGCGCCGAATCGCGCTGAGCGCTGAGCGCTTAACGCCTAGCGCTGTCCGGCGGGCGGCGCGCGATCAGGTTTCAGCGCCTGGCCCGCCCGTAATGCCGGTGATGCCCGTGACGCCTGTAACTGCCGGGATACCCGGAAGCGGCGCTTAAACCTTCCCCTGCGCCACTTCTTCCGGCTTCAGCTCGACGATCGCGTCGAGCGCTTCCTTCACGTCCATCGCGTACTTCGCCAGACGTTTCTGTTCGTCTGTCTCCGGCACGAACGCCGGCACCGGCACCGGGTGGCCGTTTTCGTTGACGGCGACCATCACGACGAGGCAATCCGTGGTTTGCAGCAGCTCGCCGCCCTTCGGATCGCCCGCCTGCACCGACACGTGGATATGCATGCTGGTGCGGCCCGTCGCGACGACCCGCGCGCGCAGCTCGACCAGATTGCCGACCAGAATCGGCCGGCGAAAGCGGATGTTGCCGACGCTGACCGTCACGCAATAGCGCCCCGACCACACCGCCGAGCACGCATACGCCGTCTCGTCGATCCACTTCATCAAGGCGCCGCCGTGCACCTTGCCGCCGAAGTTGACTGAGCTGGGCTCGGCGAGAAAGCGGAAAGTGGTTTCGGAACGGTCCAGCGGCGCTAAGGCAGGGGTGCTCATCTTGACTCCGGTCAATCGGATGCATTGAAAGGAGCCGATTATACGAGCGCAATATTGACTTCATCGCGCGCTGTACAGGCGTGGGGCGCCGTCAGACTTTCGTCTAACTTTAGCCTGGCTTGCTTCAACGCCGCTCGCGTGACCGATCAGGCCGCCTCTCAGCCCGCTGCCGAAGCCGCCGTGGGCCGCCGCGCCACCGCCGACGCAAAGCGCTCCCGGTAATCGAGCGGCAGCACGCCGAAGCGCCGCACAAACGCACGCCGCAAATTCTGTTCGCTGCCGAAACCGCAGTCGAGCGCAATCCGCTTGAGCGGCCGGCGCGATTCCGCCAGCGCCCGCGAAGCCGCCTCCAGCCGCAATGCGGACACGGTTTTGGCCGGCGTGCGGCCGACCTCGTCGACGTAGCGCCGCGCGAACGTGCGCGGACTCATCTGCGCGCGCTCGGCCAGCCGCTCGACCGACAGGTCGTCGCGCAAATGCGCCGCCATCCAGCTATGCAGCGCCTCGAACGGCCCGCCCGCCGATGCCTGCGCCGCCAGCGCGGCGCTGAATTGCGACTGGCCGCCGGGCCGCTTCATGAAGACGACGAGACGACGCGCCGCCTGCATCGCGACCGCGTGGCCCACGTCTTCTTCGATCAGCGCGAGGGCCAGGTCGATGCCCGCCGTCACGCCGGCCGACGTCCAGATCACGCCGCCCTCGCCCTCATCCGTGCTCTCGCGTACATCGCGGATAAAGATCGGATCGGCGTCCACCTGCACTTTGGGGAAGCGGCGCGCGAGGTTGGCCGCGTTGCGCCAATGGGTCGTCGCGCGGCGGCCTTCGAGCAGGCCCGCCGCCGCGAGATAGAAGGCGCCCGTGCACACCGAGCACACGCGCCGCACCTGCGGCGCGCGGCGCTTGATCCACGCGACGAGTTCAGGCTGCAAGGTGCAGTGTTCGTCGATCGGGACGCCGGGGACGATCAGCGTGTCGATCGGCTGGTCGTCGAGCGAGTCGAGCCGTTCGGTGACGACCGGCAGGCCGGGAAAGGTTTGCAGCACGCCGCCTTCGATCGACGCGACGGTGGTTCGGTAAGCCACTGGAGCCGGGGGCTTGCCGCCAGATCCGGCGGAGACAGTGGCAGCGACTGTCAATTCGGCGCGGCAGAACGCTTCGAGCGGACCGCTCGCGTCGAGCAGCACGAGGTCGGGGGCGACCGCGAAGACGATGTGGCGAACGGGCATCATGAAAGCACCGCCGCCGAGCGCTTGCGCGACCACGCATAGGCAAGCGTCGCGAGCGCCGCTGCGCCCAGCAGCGGAAAGATCGCCGTATTGATCGTCGCCCAGCCGAAATGCGCGAGCAATTGCCCAGCGGACAACGAACCCAGCGCGGAGAACGCAAAGGTGGTGAATTCGCTGGCCGCCTGCGTCTTGGCGCGCTCGGACGGCCGATACGATTGCGCGAGCAGCGTAGTGCCGCCGACAAACATGAAATTCCAGCCGACGCCGAGGCACGCGAGCGCCGCGTAGAAATACGGCAGATCGGTCGAACGCAACGCGAACACGCCGCACAGCGCCGACAGCGCGATCCCCCCGCCGATCACCGGCAGCACGCCGAAGCGCTTGATCAGCCGCGCGGAAAACAGCGACGGCGCGAACATGCCGACCAGATGCCACTGGATGATCGCCGCGCCGTCGCCGATCGTATGGCCGCAAGCGACCGCGGCAATCGGCGTCGCAGTCATCACGAACATCATGACCGCGTAGCCGAGCGCGTTGTTGGCGAGCGCCGCGGCGAAGATCGGCTGGCGCACAATCTCGCCGAGCGGCCGGGCGGGCTCGTGAGCAATCGCCACGCTCGCGGACGGCGCGGCGTCGCGATACAGCAGCGCCAGCAGTGCAATCGACGCAAGGCCGAAGCCGGTGACGAGCGCATAGGAGCCCGCGAACGCGACCGGCGCGAGCCAGTCCTTGCTCCACGCGGCCAGCAACGGCCCGCAGACGGCGGCCACCACCCCGCCGGTGAGCACCGTCGAAATCGCGCGGCTCTTGCCGTCGATCCCAACGGCATCGGCGGCGGCCAACCGGTAATACTGCGCGAACGCCTGAAACACGCCGACCGTCGCGGTGCCGGCGCAAAACGCCCAGAAACTGTGGTGAAAGATCGCCCACACCGAAACCGCGCCGCCCAGCGCGCCGACGCCCGCGCCGAGCACGAAGCCCGCGCGCCGCCCGATCCGCGCCATCAGGAACGACGCGAAGATCGTGGTCAGCGCGGCAGCGACGGTGATCAGCGAAAACGGCAGCGTTGCGAGCGCCTTGTCGTCGGCGAGCGAATAGCCGACGAGGCCGGTCAAGGTCAGATCGATGGAAACGGACGAGGTGTACAGCGCCTGGCAAACCGCCAGCACGCGCGCGGCGCGCCGGCCGTGCGGGTCGGAATGACGGGAGCCGGCGTTAGCGGCGGCAAGAAAGGGAGCAGCGGATGGCGGCATCGGTCGAGCTCGAGCGGCGGAAGTGGCGATGCCCGAATCGTCACATGGCCGATGATGGCAGAAATGACAATGATGCATCAATTCCAGCCAGCCATTGCCATTCATTGCCATTGCTATTGCCCTTGGCCGCCGCGAACCGTGATCGCGCCACGCGGGCTCATTTATGAAAGGTGATGCCTTCGTCGATGGTGCCGTACATGGTGATGCTGCCCGTGCCCGCACCCGACGACGACCCCGAACCGCCCTGCGCGCACGCACTGAATAGCAGGACCGCGGCGGCGACGGCAAAAAGAAGTTTCATGACGGCGTGTTCCCGCAAAGACAGACTTCGATTCTAGCCTGGCGGCCCGGCGCGGCGCCGCAAGCGCCACTGCCGGCCCGCGCCCACCGTCTTTTCGTAACTGTCGCATTCCATCATTCACGCTAAGCTGAAACATCGAATACCGCAGACAGATACAGTGAGCTGTATGGCGCCATGCACGCGCCGCCCACCGGAGACGCCCGATGCCCGCCCCCCTTGCAGACGAACAGAGTCACTTCCCAGGTTTGAGCCGTATCGGCGCGCTGCTCGCCGACCCGGGCCGCGCCGCGATGCTATGGGCGCTGATGGACGGCAGCGCCCGCCCGGCCGGCGAACTGACGATGATCGCGGGGCTGTCGCCGTCGGCGGCCAGCGCCCATCTCGCGCGCCTGACCGACGGCGGCCTGCTCGCGCTCGAAGTGCGTGGCCGGCATCGCTATTTCCGGATCGCGTCGCCGGATATCGCGGCGTCGATCGAAGCGCTCGCCAACGTCGCGCAAGTCAGCGCGCAGCAGCGGCCGGTACCGCGCCCGGCGCGAACTGTGCCGGTCGACATGCGCTATGCGCGCACCTGCTACGACCACATGGCGGGCGAGTTGTCGGTGCGCGTGTATGAACGGCTGGTCGAGCGCGGCCTGCTGACGCTGCACGGCACTTCGCTCGAAGCCACCGCCGAGGGCGCCGAGCGCTTTGCCGAATGGGGTATCGACATGGCCGTCCAGCACACCCGCCGGCGCCGCTTTGCCTGCACCTGCCCCGACTGGAGCGAGCGGCGTCCGCATCTGGGCGGCGCGCTCGGCGCGGCGCTGCTCGATTCGTGGTCGAGCCGCGGCTGGGTCGAGCGCACCGAGCGGCCGCGCATCCTGCGCATCACGCCGGCCGGTCATCGGCATTTCGATGCGTTTCTGGCCGCATGAGGCTGCATTTCAGACCCGTTTCAATTACAGAAACGCCGCAGTTGCCTTACAGGAAAAGGTGGAATAGAGGCATTGAGACCGGCATTGAGACCTTTTGTTACACGCTGGTGAGGGAGCCTTACAAAACTGGGAGCCTTGAAACAAACCGTGCGGGTAGAGTTGATTCACGGACGCCGCAAAATGCGGCGCCGTCGGAGAAAACTCATGAGAACAGTCGCCAATCACCCAAGTTCGACACGGCGTGTCATCGGCTACACGCTGATCGCTGCCGCCGCCTTCATGTTCGCGGCACAAGCCACCCTCGCGCAGGAAGTCCAGCAGGCGCCGCCGGGCGCCGCCGGGCCGGTGGCCGCGAGCCAGAACACCGATCCGCCCAGCCGCGTCGCGCGGCTGAACTACATGGCCGGCACGGTGACGACCGAACCGGCCGGCGCGACCGACTGGTCGTACGCGCAGCTCAACCGCCCGCTCACCACCGGCGACCAGATGTGGAACGACCAGAACGCGCGCTCCGAATTGCACATCGGCTCGACCGCGGTGCGCCTCGGCCAGTCCACGAGCCTCGACCTGCTGAATCTCGACGACAACAGCGCGCAACTGAAAGTCGCGCAAGGCACGTTGTCGGCGCGGGTGCGCGATCTCGCACCGGGGTCGTCGTATGAAATCGACACGCCGAATCTGGCGCTCGGCCTGAACGGTCCCGGCGACTACCGTGTCGACGTCGCACCGGACGGCAGCAGCACTACCGTCACCGTACGCAGCGGCAGCGCCACCGTGTACGGCGACAACGGCCAGGTGCCGGTCAGCGCGGGCCAGCAGATCAGCTTTGCCGGCACCAACCTGCAACAGGTCGCCGACAACGGCGCGCCGGGCCTCGACGGCTTCGATCAATGGGCCGCGAGCCGCGACGCCGCGGAAGACCGCTCGGTGTCGGCGCGCTACGTATCGCGCGAGATTCCGGGCTACCAGGATCTCGACGCCAACGGCACATGGCGCAGCAGTCCGCAATACGGCGAGGTATGGGTGCCGCGCGCCACACCCGTCGGCTGGGCGCCCTATCACGACGGCCATTGGGTCTGGCAGGCGCCGTGGGGCTGGACCTGGGTCGACGACGAGCCGTGGGGTTTCGCGCCCTACCACTACGGCCGCTGGGCCTATGAAGACGACTCGTGGGCATGGGTGCCGGGCCCGATCGTGGTCAGCGAGCCGCCTGTGTATGCGCCGGCGCTGGTCGCCTTCGTGGGCGGCGGCGGACCCGGAATCGACTGGGGCGTGAGCCTTGCCATCGGCGGCGCGGTCGCGGCCGGTTGCGCATGGTTCCCGCTCGGCCCGGGCGAGCCGTGGCATCCGCACTGGGGCGACCACGATCACTGGAGTCCGCGCTACTACGACCGCGTCAACCAGACGACGATCGTCAACAACTACAACCACAACGTCAATGTGACGAACGTGAACGTGACCAACATTCACAACACGTACGTCAACTATCGTGTGCCGGGCGCCGTGACCGCCGTGCCGGCGACGGCTTTCGTGCACGGTCAGCCGGTTGCGCGCTTTGCGCAGAAGGTCGATCCGCAGCAATGGCGCAATGCCCGGATCAATCCGGGCGCGCCGGGAATCGCGCCGGTGCGGCAAAGTTTCGGCCCGGGGCTGCGCAACGCGAACTACCGGCCGCCTGCTGAAGTGGCAGCGCGCCCGGTGGTTGCGACGCGCAATCCGGGGATGCCGGCGGCGTTCCACGACAGCCTCGCGCAACGTTTTGCGCAAAGCGGCGGCCGGGTGCCGGGCGCGGGGGCGCCGATCGTGCGGACTTCCGTGCCGGCGCACTTCGCGGGTGGCCCGGGCAGCGTGGGTGGCCTTGGTGCAGCAAGTGGGATACCAGCGCAGAACGTGCGGGTCGTGCAGTCGCATATCGCCGGCCGGCCGCCTGGCATGGCGCAGGGCGCGCCGGGAACGCTGGGAACGCCGGGAGCGATGCAACAACAGGCCGGACAGCGACCGGGCGAAGCAGCGCCGCTCAATGGCCAGCCGCCGCAACGTGGCGGAGAAATGCAAGCGCGGCCGGGCATGCCGCCGCAGATGGCCAACGAGCGGCCACAGCCCGGCCAGGTCGGCCAGCCCGGTCATCCGTCCAATGGCGTGCCGCGTCCGCCGCAAGCGGGCGGCGGCAATCTGAACGGCTTTGCGCAGCAACAGCCACAGCAGCACGGAATGCCGGCGCAAGCGAATCTGCAAGCGCCTCAGCAGCCCGGCGCGAACGGGCGGCGCGAGCCGGTATGGACGCAGCCGCATACGCCGATGGCCCAGCAGGCGCAGCAGCATGGCGGCCCGCAGCCGCAGCCGGGACAGGCGGGGTTCGCGCCGCAACCCGGCGCGCAAGCCAACGCGGGGATGCAACAACATGGCGCACCGCGTCCGTCGGAAAACCCCGCCGCGATGGCCCAGCAGCCGCACGGCCAGCCACGCCCGGCGGAGAACCCGGCTGCGACGCAACAGATGCGCCAGCCGCAACAGCAACAGCAACAGCAGCCGCAGCCGCAACAGGTACAGCGTCAGCCCGAACCGCAGGCGCCGCGCCCGCCGGAAGTCCACGCTCAGCCGCAAGCGCCGCGGCAGCAGGAATTCCGTCCGCAGCCGGTTCAACAGGTGCAGCAGCCCCAACCGCGCCAGGAGTTCCATCCGCAGCCAGTGCAGCAACCGCGGCCGCAGCCGATGCCACAGGTGCAGCAGCCGCCGCGCCAGGAGTTTCATCCGCAACCGGCGCCGCAGCCACGGCCGCAGCCGATGCAGCAGGTGCAGCAGCCGCCGCGCCAGGAGTTCCATCCGCAACCGGCACCGCAGCCGCGTCCCGAGCCGCGTCCGCAGCAGGTGCAGCAGCCGCGCCCGCAACCGCAGCCGCAGCCGCAACACGCGGAGCAGCATTCGGGTAGCGGCACCCGGGACGAGCACCACAAGGGCTAATGAAGGTAGAACACCGTCGTTTGACGACGGCATGAAAAAACCCCCGCGATTCGCATCGCGGGGGTTTTTCTTCACATCGGCCGGCAAACGCTCAGATCGCCATCGGCGCGGTCAGCGGCTCGTGATGACGGTAGCCGACCAGCGAGAAATCCGACGGCTCGATTTTCTCAAGCCATTCCGGCTCGTACACGCCGGTTTGCGCGTAGTCGGGCACCCGGTCCGAGATCGCGAAGGCCGGACTTTCGTACGGCTCGCGCGTGAGCTGTTGCTGCAACATATCGAGCTGATTCTCGTAGATGTGCGCATCGCCGATGAAATAAGTGAACCAGCGCGGCTTATAACCCGTCAACCGGCCGACCAGATGCAGCAACGCCGCGCCTTCGGTCAGATTGAACGGCGTGCCGAGCCCGACGTCGTTGCTGCGAATGTACAGACACAACGAAATCTCGCGGCGCGCCACGTTCGGCAGGAATTGATAAAGCAGATGGCAAGCCGGCAACGCGATCTGGTCCAGCACCGCGGGGTTCCATGCATGAAACAGAATGCGCCGGTCGGCGGGGTTCTGCATGATCGTGTCGAGGCACTGGCGCAACTGGTCGATCGCCTTGTACAGCAGCACTTTGCGGCTGCCGTTTTCGTCGAATTCGGTGATCACCTGAAAGCCGCGGGCAGCGGCGTCGGCCAGCTGCGCGCTCGCGGCGGCGTCCAGCACCTTGTAGGCAGGCCATTGGCGCCATTGCACGCCGTATACGTCGCCGAGATCGTCCGGGCCTTCGCGATACGGATTCGCGAGCCATTGCGGATTCTGGTTGGCGTTGGCATCCCACACCTTGCAGCCGAGATCGCGAAAATCCGCCGCGCTGCGCGACGCGCGCAAAAACCCGACCAGTTCGCCCACCGCCGACTTGAACGCCAGCTTTTTCGTGGTGACCGCTGGGAAGCCCTGCTGAAGGTCGAAGCGCAACATCGCGCCCGGCATGCTGATGGTGCGGATGCCGGTGCGGTTCTCCTGCCACGTGCCGGTGTCGAGAATCATGCGGACGAGGTCGAGGTATTGTTTCATGCGGGTTCCTTCGGCCGGCGCGTGCGCGCGCCGCGGAAATTGGAGGAAAACCCGATTTTAACAAGCGTAGCTGCGCGGCGCCCGGCCGCGGCTTGCGAAGTCGAAAATACCGGCGGGGAAGCCGCGGCGAGCAAGACTCGCGCGGTCTGTCAGAGATGCGGCACCGAAGCCGGCAAATCGCTGTGCGGCGTGACCAGCGGCTCGCCTTCCATATGGCGCATGCCGTGCGCGCAAAGCAGGCGGTACAAGGTCACGCGCGAGATGCCCAGCTCCTGCGCGGCATCGCCCAGACGCCCACGATGGCGCAGCAGCGCCAACTCGATCGCCTGGCGCTCGGCCGCTTCGCGCGCCTGCGCGAGCGATACCGGCACGATCTCGACGTACTCGGCCAGCTCCAGATCGCGCGCCGTGATCGCGCGCCCTTCCGACATCACGATCGCGCGCCGCACCCGGTTGATCAGCTCGCGCACATTGCCCGGCCAGCCGTAGTTATGCAGCGCCGCGATCGCGTCGGGTGCGAAGCCGCGCAAACGGCGGCTTGCATCTTTCTTGAAACGTTCCAGCATGTGCCGCGCAAGCAGTTCGATATCCTTACCACGTGCGCGCAACGGCGGTTCATCGATCTGCAGCACGCACAGCCGGTGGTAGAGGTCCGAACGGAACCGCCCTTCGATCATGGCGGCGGTCATATCCACGTGAGTGGCCGAAATGATGCGCACGTCGACGTCGATCGACCCGTGGCCGCCCAGACGCTCCACCTTGCGCTCCTGCAAGAAGCGCAACAGGCTCGCCTGGCTTTCGAGCGGCAGGTCGCCGATTTCGTCGAGAAACAGTGTGCCGCCGTTGGCCGCTTCCACCCGGCCGATCTTGCGCTGATTGGCGCCGGTGAATGCGCCGCGCTCGTAGCCGAATAATTCGGATTGCAGCAGATGCGGCGGAATCGCGCCGCAATTGATCGGCACGAAGGGCGCGTTGCGGCGTGCCGAGCGTTCGTGGATCGCTACCGCAGTCAATTCCTTGCCGGTGCCCGATTCGCCCGAGATGAACACCGGTGCGTCGGTCATCGCCACTTTGCGGATCGAGCGGAACAGCGCGAGCATCGCGTCGCACGAGCCGACCATTTCGCCTTCGGCGCCTTGCGAACCATCGTTCGATGCGGGTTCGCCCAGCGAGATCATGCCGTACGCGTGACCGACCGAATCGACGATCCTGTCGCCCGGCGAAGGCACCGTTACATAGTCGAAACAATAGTCGCGCACGAGCCGGCGCAAGGCGGCGTCCTGCAATTGTCCCGCCATGGTGGCCGCGACCCAGCCGACGTTCGGCATGGTCAGGCAAGACTCGAATGCGGCGATTTCGTGTGGCTGAAAATGGCTGGACAGATCGAGCAGTCCGCCCGCTGCCATTCCGGCGCGAACGGCACGGCGCACATCGCGCGCCGATCCAACGACTTCGACATGCCAGCCGCGCTGATGAAAGCGAGTATTCAGTTCCGCACTCGGATCGCGTGAAACGTAAATCAGTTGCCGCGTTGCGGGTTCCATTATTCAGATCCTCTCGTCAACGAACGTTAAGGATGACGCACGCACCTGAACCCAAGTTCAGACACGCTGACTCATCCGGGATTCGCGAATCGCAAAAACCGAACGGCCATTCCATTCCGTGCGGACAGCTGATCCCCAAGAAGCGGCGTGTGTGTTTGAGACGGCCCGTTAGCGGGCTTTTTTAAATCTGAAGCTGTTTTCGAGAGCTTACTATACGCGCGCCGCTTGGAAAACAATTATGCGAATTTAATCGTTGCCCCCCTTTCCCTACAAGGTTGAGCGGGTAATCGACAGGTATTAAACCTACGAATAAAACCAATGTGGAAGCGCTTTTCATGGCGTTCCCCAAGGTAATTCGTACCGCTGCGATTTAAGGAATCGCGGGTATTTTCTGCCTGCCGTTTCAGCGCTGAAACGTTTTGATCCGATTTTTCAGGTTTTACTCCGCGGTTTGCCGGCCGCATCCAGATGCATCAAAGGATTGCGACTCATGGCACATGTTTCGCTAAATGCCACGCACCAAGGAGACACATCATGCGACTCGCTTTGCGCATCGGCATGGGCGGTTTGGCGCCCTGCGCCGCCTTTTGCGTCGCGCTTTGCGCCGCTGGGGCGCTGATCGCCCTGCCCGCCGGCGTCAATGCCCAGGAATCCGCGCTAGTTCAATCCGCCAAACCATCCGATTCCGCCGACACCGGCTCCGCCACCCTCGCGAGCACGACGCCCGCAGCGGCGGCCTCGCCGGATGCGACGGCGCTTGAAAGCAGCCAGCTTGCCGACGACGTACTGAGCATTCCGGCCGATGCTGCATCCGTGAACGATATTTCGCTCGACGGCCAGGTGTTGTCGCGGCAACGGGGCGGCGCGCTCGGCATGGTGATGGTGGCGACGACGCCGCAGCTGATGCGCGGCGACGGCAGCGGCCACAGCGTAACGCTGTGGGACGAGATCGCTCCACCCTCGCCGCTGCCGATTCCGGTCGACGCCGCGCGCGCTGCGCAAAGCAACGTTGCCAGCTACCAAAGAAAGTAGCCGGCCAAAACCAGCGGCGCAATTCAGCGGCTGCCGCGTTCCCGGCGCACCGCACGCTCACAGGACAGAGCAAGGACCGACATGATCACTTCAACCCGGACTTCGCGCGTACGCAGCCCGGTGGCGGCGCTAGCCGCCCCGGCGGCCGCCGTCGCCCTCTTCACCGCCGGCTTCAGCGTCGATGCCGCCGACCATTCGCCGACCGAAACCAACAGCGTGGCCGCCGCACGGGGTATCGACGCCACGCTCGACAAAACCGACGTGGAGGTGACCGGCCGGATCACGGAACACATCAATACGCAGAAAGCCGGCAATCTGACGGCCACCACCGGCACCGGGGTCGGCAACGGCGTGTCAGGCAACGTCGGCATCGACATCGCGGAAGGCGTCGACAACGCGCAAAGCAACGAAGCATCGCTGGCATCGGTCGATGTCGGCAACGTGTTCGGCAATGCGCAAGTCTTCAACAGCCAGTCGTCGGGCGGTAGCGCCAGGATCAACAACTTCATGGTCAACGCATCGATTGGCGACAACTCGTTGCAAGGCGCGTCGGGCAACATCGGCGTGAACACCGCCGGCGGTGCGGGCAACCTGCAGCACAACGGGTTGGCGATCGCTGCGTTGAACGTGAGTAAATAAGCAGGTGTATCAGGGGCGGGTAGCGCCGGCGGCCGCCAAAGCAAGGCCGCCGGCGCTAATAAGAGCAGGAGACCAGCATGTCCGGGTTCAAGGGGTTCCCGGCGCTACGATTCGCCGTGGCGCTGGCGAGTTGTGCTTTGTGCGCGAGTGACAGCTACGCGCAGGCGAGCGTCGACACGTCCAGGTTGGCAGGCGTTCCGCTGACCAGGACGGTACGTTCGATGAAGGACATCCGTTACAACCACATCGTCAATCAGCAGTTCGACTACAGCTGCGGTGCGGCGGCGCTCGCAACCCTCCTCAAGTACGGCTACGGCATCGATATTCCGGAAACCGAACTGATTCTCCGGATGATGGTGTTCTCCACGCCCGAAATCGTTATCAGGAACGGCTTCTCGATGCTCGACATGAAGAAGTTCGTCGAGACCATCGGCTTGCGCGGCCGCGGCCTCCGGGTCAACGCCGAAGCGCTCCAACACCTTCAAATCCCCGTGATGGTTCTGATGAACATCGACGGGTATGAGCACTTCGTGATCGTCAAGCATGTCCAGGATGGCCGCGTCTTCGTCGCGGATCCGACGCTCGGCAATCGCATCGTGCTCGAAGAGGACTTCGCCAGGACCTGGAACGGTCTTGTGTTCGCAGTCTTCGGCAAATCCTTCAGGGAGGATTCACCGCTGTTGCAGGACAACGAGTCTCTCGCGCTCAAGCTGCGTGCAAGCGCGCTTGCCAACACCACAGCGGCGACTCCTTTTGTCGAATACGGCTTGATCAAGGCAGACCTGTTCTGACCCAACCATGAAGCGCCATCTCTCACAGTTAGGCCTCGCAATCTGCACCACGATGTGCGGCCTGACCGGCAGCGCCTATGCGTCACCAGGCGCCGGCTCGCCACCGGTGCCCGAATTTCTCGCTTCCCGCGACATCGGCTCCGCCGCCATCAAAGTGCAGATGGTGGACGACGATGTCCTCGCCAACCAGACCGGCAAATATGCCGACGCCACGATGATTTCCGGCTTCGTTCTGAATGTGCTTTCGCAATGGCAGTTGCCCAACGGCGCGAACGCCCTCGCCCAGGGCACGCTGAGCGCCGTGCAGAACGCGGCCGGCCAACGGCTCGGTGTCGGTCGGCTTGACGCCCGATGCGCCGAATTTCGTGGTGGGCATGCGGTTTCCCTATACCTTCTGACGTGCCAACGAAACGAGGTCGAACGTGCGTGAATCACCTCATCTGACTAGTGTGGCTCCGGGAGCGGGAGCGGGATCGCATACGACGCTTGCGCTGCCGAAGGAGATGCCGGTGGGCCGTCCCGTCGAAGCCGTGACGAACCGTGCCGCTGTTACGACGATGGCGCCGGTGACCGCGGCTGCCGGCGCGGCAGGCACCCGGGCGCAAACGGAACGCATGCTGCTGTACGTCTCGCGCACGCCGGACGAAACCCTCATCGCGCATCTGCAAAGCCGCGGCTGGCACGTCGCAGTGGCGCGCTCGGCGCACGAACTCGGAAGGCTCGTGAAGACGGACGTGGCGTGCGCCGGCATGGTCGATCTGGCGAGCTTTTCACTACGCGATCTGGGTGGACTCGAAGCGAGTTTGCGCCAGCAGCAGATCGGCTGGATCGCACTCGCCACGAGTGAACGCATCACCGATCCGGAGGTGCGGCGGCTCGTGCGCCACTACTGCTTCGACTATGTGAAGATACCGGTGGCGAACGCGACGATCGACTATCTGGTGAGCCACGCGTTCGGCATGGTGACCTTGTGCGAGCCGGAACTCGCCCCGCCCGTCGACGAGTCCGGCGACGACGAAATGGTCGGCACCTGCGAAGCGATGCAGCAGCTCTTTCGCACCATCCGTAAGGTGGCGAACACCGACGCGAGCGTATTCATCTCCGGCGAGTCGGGCACCGGCAAGGAACTCACCGCGCTGGCGATCCACGAACGCTCGCCGCGCCGCAAAGCGCCGTTCATCGCGATCAACTGCGGCGCGATTCCACACCACTTGCTGCAGTCCGAACTATTCGGCTACGAGCGCGGTGCGTTCACCGGCGCCAGCCAGCGCAAGATCGGCCGGGTCGAAGCGGCCGACGGCGGCACGCTGCTGCTCGACGAAATCGGCGATCTGCCGCTCGAAAGCCAGGCGAGCCTGTTGCGCTTCCTGCAGGAAGGCAAGATAGAGCGGCTCGGCGGCCGCGAGTCGATTCCGGTCGACGTGCGGATCATTTCGGCCACGCACGTCGATCTGGAAAGCGCGATGCGCGAAGGGCATTTCCGCGCCGACCTGTTTCACCGCCTTTGCGTGCTGCGCATCGACGAACCGCCGTTGCGCGCACGCGGCAAAGACATCGAAATCCTCGCGCATCACATTCTGCACAAGTTCAAGATCGACAGTGCGCGCAAGATTCGCGGCTTCACGCCGTCGGCGATCGAGGCCATGTACAACTACAACTGGCCGGGCAACGTGCGCGAGCTGATCAACCGCGTGCGCCGCGCGATCGTGATGGCGGAGAACAAGCTGATTTCCGCCGACGACCTCGATCTCGCCCAGTTCACCGAGCAGCAGACCATGAGCCTGTCGCAAGCACGCGAGGCTGCCGAAAAGCGCGCAATCGTAGCGGCGCTGTTGCGCCATCGGCATCGGCTGAACGAGGCGGCGGCGGATCTGAATATTTCGCGCGTCACGCTGTACCGCCTGATGGGCCACCACGGCTTGCGCGAAATGAGCGCGGCCGACGACAAACCGCCCTTCGGCGCCGACGATCCCGTCCAGGAATGACGCCACGCTGGCCAAGGTTTGCCTGCTGCCGGCGCGGCGTCGCGGCTCGCCGCCAGGCGGCAACGGCGGAGCCGGCTCGCGCGTCAGGTAGAATCAGTCCGGTTACGTTCCCCTTTCCATTCGATGACGACGCTCACCCTGATCGTCGCTCGCGCCAATAACGGCGTGATCGGCCGCGACAACCAGTTGCCCTGGCGACTTCCCGAAGACCTTGCGTTCTTCAAGCGCACCACGATGGGCGCGCCCATCATCATGGGCCGCAAGACGCATGAATCGATCGGCCGGCCGCTGCCGGGACGCCGCAACATTGTCGTGACGCGCGACGCCGCGCGGCGTTTTCAGGGCTGCGATACCGCGACCACGCTGGAAGAAGCGCTCAAGCTGGCCGCGCAGGACCAGGCGCCGGAAGCGTTCCTGATCGGCGGCGCGCAGCTGTATGCAGAGGGCTTGCGTCAGGCGGACAAGCTGATCGTCACCGAGATTTCGGCAGACTTCGAAGGCGACGCCACCTTCCCGAAACTCGATGAAAACGAATGGGAAGAAGTCGCGCACGAAACGCATCGCGCGCATGCACCGAACGATTTCGATTACGCGTTCGTGACGTATCGGCGCAGGGACGTTTGAGGTTTTTGTTCAGCGCTCGAAGCTCAGTCCCTCAGCCCTCTACGCACGCCTATGAAAAAACGCCACGCAATCACTTGCGTGGCGTTTTTGTTTGTAGCGTGGCGCCGAGGCGCGATTAAAACCCGCTTACTGCCCCGCGATCGTCATCCGTTCGATCAGCACCGAGCCGGTCTGCTTGGTGCCGCGCGTGATCGTATCCGCGCCGATCGCGACGATATGGCGGAACATCTCCTGCAGCGTGCTCGCCACCGTGATTTCCTCGACCGGATACTGGATCTTGCCGTTCTCGACCCAGAAGCCCGACGCGCCGCGCGAATAGTCGCCCGTCACGTAGTTCACGCCCTGCCCCATCAGCTCGGTCAGCAGCAGGCCCGTACCGAGCTTACGCAGCATTTCCTCGAAGTCGTCTTCAGGACGCGTGTTCGAACTGCGCAGCGACAGGTTGTGCGAGCCGCCGGCGTTACCGGTGGTCTGCATGCCGAGCTTGCGCGCCGAGTAGGTGGACAGGAAATAGCCTTCCACCACGCCGTCTTTCACGACCGAACGCTGTTTGGTGCGCACGCCTTCTTCGTCGAACGGCGCGCTGCCCATCGCGCGGGCGACGTGCGGGTCTTCGACCACCTGCACGTGCGGCGCGAACACCGGCGTGCCGAGGCTGTCGACAAGGAACGAGGTCTTGCGGTACAACGCGCCGCCGCTGGTCGCCTGCACGAACGCGCCGAGAATGCCGGCGGCGAGCGGCGCTTCGAACAGCACCGGGACCTTGCGGGTGTCGAGGCCGCGCGCGCCGATACGCGCCAGCGCGCGTTGCGCCGCGTAACGGCCGACCGCTTCCGGATCGGCGAGTTCGTCGGCGCTGCGGGTCGACGTGTACCAGTCGTCGCGCTGCATGTTGCGGCCGCTGCCGGCGATCGGCGCGCACGCGATGTAATGGCGCGAATACGGGTAGCCGGCAAGGAAGCCGCGCGAAGTGGCCAGCACGAACTGCGAGTGCTGCGCCGAGACGCTCGCGCCTTCCGAGTTCTTGATCTGCGGATCGGTGGCGAACGCCGCGTCTTCCGCACGGCGGGCGATTTCCACCGCTTCGTCAGCCGAGAGGTTCCACGGGTGATACAGGTCGAGATCGCGCGGCGCGGTTTCGAGCAGCTCGGCTTCGGCGAGGCCCGCGCAGTCGTCTTCAGCAGTGAAGCGGGCGATGTTGTAAGCCGCCGCGACCGTGTCCTTCAAGGCCTGCGACGAAAAGTCCGAGGTGCTCGCGTTGCCGCGCTTGTTGCCGATGAACACCGTCACGCCGACCATCTTGTCGCGGTTGTGTTCGATCGTCTCGACTTCGCCGCGCCGCACGGAGACGGACAGGCCGTCACCCTCCGAAATCTCGGTTGCCGCGTCGGTGCCGCCGAGCGACTTCGCGTGACGAAGGATGTCCGAGGCGATTTCCTTCAGTTCATCCTGGGTATGCGGAAAAAAGCGCTGCTTGACGTCCATGTCTGCTGCCATTGTCGTTGCCGTCCTGTTGGGGCCGAGCGGCCCTGTGTGTTCGCTCATGCATTGCATGTGCGTGCTCATGTGCATGCTCATTTGCATGGTTACGCATCCCGCGATCATAGCAAGGTACGCGGCGCCGTACCTGGCATTCGCCGGGCTCATTTATCGACCTCGTTCATCGACCTCATTCGCCTGACTTGACCGCGCTTCCCTTCGCCTCGGCTTCGCAGGGCGCGCAGCCCTGTGCACAGCAGCACGGCGGGTTCGGCGGGCGCGGCACGCTACAATATCGGTATGACACGCAAAACCCGCATTCAACCGATCGAAGCCGCCGAGCCGGAAGTCGACGAAAACGGCTACGACCGTCCCAGCAAGTCCCAGCTCAAGCGCGACATGCACGCGCTGCAGGAGCTGGGCTCGGCGCTGATCGCGCTGCCGAAAGACGCGCTCAAACGCATGCCGATGCCCGAAAAGCTCGACGACGCCGTGCGCGAAGCGCGCCGCATCACCGACCACGAAGGCAAGCGCCGCCAGGTGCAGTACGTGGGCCGCGTGATGCGCTCGCTGCTGGACGAGGAAACCGCCGCGCTGCGCACGGCGCTCGACACCTACAACGGCGTCAACAAGGCGGAAACGGCCAAGCTCCACTGGATCGAGCGCACCCGCGAGAAACTGCTCGCCGACGACGCCGCGCTGACCGAATTCATCCGCCTGCACCCGAACGCCGACCCGCAGCAAGGCCGCACGCTGATCCGCAACGCCCGCAAGGAAGCGCAGCAGAGCAAGCCACCGCGCTACTTTCGCGAGCTGTTCCAGTGGATCAAGAACGCCGACGGCCCGTCGGCCGACACCGATTCCGGCGCCGAAGACGCCCTGGAAGACGACGATGACGACCGCGACGCCTAAGCCGACACGTCAGCATCCCGACGAAATCGTGATCGGCCTCGTGTCGATCAGCGACCGCGCCTCGACCGGCGTGTACGAAGACAAAGGCATTCCGGCCTTGCAGGAGTGGCTGGGCGCGGCGTTGACCTCGCCGTGGCAGGTCGTCACGCGCCTGATTCAGGACGACGCGCCGACTATCTCCGCGACGCTGGTCGAACTGGTCGATGAAGTGGGCTGCGATCTGGTGCTGACCACCGGCGGCACCGGTCCGTCGCGCCGCGACGTGACGCCCGAAGCGACCCTGGCGGTGGGAACGAAGGAAATGCCGGGGTTCGGCGAGCAGATGCGGCAGATCAGCCTGAATTTCGTGCCGACCGCGATTCTGTCGCGCCAGGTGGCGGTGATCCGCGAGACGCCTTCGCGCGCGGCGCTGATCGTCAACTTGCCGGGTCAGCCGAAGTCGATCAAGGAAACGCTGGAAGGTTTGCGCGACGCAGGCAGCGGCGCGGTCAAGGTGCCGGGCATTTTCGCCGCAGTGCCCTATTGCATCGACCTGATCGGCGGCCCGTATGTGGAAACCAACGCCGACGTGGTGAAGGCGTTCCGGCCCAAGAACGCGGTGCGCGCGCCCCGGCCGGCTTAGCCATGCTCGTTTATTCCGCGGCCGTCGCGTCCGCAGCCGGCGCTTCCGGCGCGGCCGGAATCAGGAAGTGCTCGCGGTAATACTTCAGTTCATCGATCGATTCATGGATGTCGGCCAATGCGGTGTGCATCGCGCGCTTCTGGAAGCCTTTGTAGATGGCCGGCTGCCAGCGGCGGCACAGTTCCTTCAGCGTGCTGACGTCGAGATTGCGGTAGTGGAAGAAATGCTCGAGGTCCGGCATCCAGCGCGCCATGAAACGGCGGTCCTGACAGATCGAGTTGCCGCACATCGGCGATTTGCCCGGCGGCACATACGCGCTCAGGAAATCGCGAATCTGCCCGGTAGCGTCAGCCTCGCTGACCGTCGAGGCCTTCACGCGGTCGATCAGGCCCGAGCGGCCATGTGTGTTCTGGTTCCACTGATCCATCCTGGCGAGCGTCTCGTCGCTCTGATGAATCGCCAGCACCGGACCTTCGACCATCCTGTCGAGCGTCGAATTCGTCACCACCACCGCGATTTCGATGATGCGGTCGGTGTCGGGTTCGAGCCCGGTCATTTCCATGTCCAGCCAGATGAGGTTCATATCGCTACGCACGAGCGGCGGCTGTTCGGTGGAGGTGAGGATGTCAGTCATGAAAGCAACCTTGGTGGCCGGGGCAAAAGGCTCGCTGGGCGCGCTGGCGCCGCGGCGAATGTTCGTTTGAGATTGGTTTGAGCGTGTCCCCGCCTGCCGGCGGGAAGAAACATATAATTCTCGCATAGATACCACGGAATCCCCGGATGCCTACCCTGTACTTCACCGTTCTGTTCGTCGTTGCCGTCGTGGCGATGGTCGGCACCAAATTGTGGCTCGCGTCGCGGCAGATCCGCTTCGTCGCCGGCCATCGCGGGCAGGTGCCGAGCCAGTTCGCCGGCACCATCGCCCTTGCCGCGCACCAGCGCGCTGCCGATTACACCGTCGAGCGCACCCGGCTGACGATGATCGAGATCGTCGTGAGCGCCGCCGTGCTGATCGGCCTGACGCTGCTCGGCGGCGTGCAGGCGCTCGATCTGGCGATCTCCGACTGGCTCGGCCGCGGCTATCTCGGCCAGATCGCGCTGGTCGCCGCGGTGATCGCGATCACCAGCGTGATCGACCTGCCGTTCGAATACTACCGGCAGTTCGTGATCGAGCAACGCTTCGGCTTCAACCGGATGAGCAAGGGCATTTTCTTTCTGGATCGCCTGAAGGGCGTGCTGCTTGGCGCGGCTTTCGGCCTGCCGCTGCTGTTCGTCGTGCTGTGGCTGATGAACCAGGCTGGCAGCTTCTGGTGGCTGTGGACGTGGATCGTCTGGGTCGCGTTCCAGATGCTCGTGCTGGTGCTGTATCCGACCTTTATCGCGCCGCTTTTCAACAAGTTCGAGCCGCTCAAGGACGAAGCGCTGAAAAGCCGCATCGAAGCGCTGATGCAGCGCTGCGGTTTCGCCGCCAAGGGTCTGTTCGTGATGGACGGCAGCCGTCGTTCGGCGCACGGCAACGCGTATTTCACCGGCTTCGGCTCGGCCAAGCGGATCGTATTCTTCGATACGCTGCTCGCGCGCCTGTCGGGCAACGAGATCGAGGCGGTGCTCGCGCACGAACTCGGGCACTTCAAGCGCCGTCACGTGATCAAGCGGATGCTCGTCACCTTCGCGCTCAGCCTCGTGATGCTCGCCCTGCTCGGCTGGCTCAAGGAAAGCGTCTGGTTCTACGAGGGGCTCGGCGTGCGGCCGTCGCTGATCGGCGGCAATAGCGGCCTCGCGCTGGTGCTGTTCTTCCTCGCGTTGCCGGTGTTCATATTCTTCGTGACGCCGCTCGGCAGCCTGAGCTCGCGCAAGCATGAATTCGAGGCTGACGCCTTCGCCGCGACGCAAACCGATGCGCAAGACCTCGTCAACGCGCTCGTCAAGCTGTACGAGGACAACGCGTCGACGCTCACGCCGGATCCGCTCTACACCGCGTTCTATTACTCGCATCCGCCGGCGTCGCAGCGGATCGACCGTCTGCTGCGGCACGCATGAGCAGCCGTCCCCAGAAAGCGGCGCACGCGCCGTCCAGCACGCGCGTAGCAGGCCTCGTGATCGCCGCACACGGCCGCCACTACCTGGTCGCGCCCGAAGACGGCGGCCCGATGTTGCAATGCTTCCCGCGCGGCAAGCGCAGCGAAGTGGCCGTCGGCGATCGCGTGATTTACGAGCCGACCTCGGCGGATCAAGGCGTGATCGTCGAGATCGGCGAACGGCGCAATCTGCTGTATCGCTCGGATCAGTACAAGTCGAAGCTCTTCGCCGCCAATCTCGATCAGTTGCTGATCGTGCTCGCGACCGAACCGCATTTCAGCGAAGACCTGCTCGGCCGCGCGCTGGTGGCCGCCGAAGCGAACCAGCTGAAACCATTGATCGTACTGAACAAGATCGACGTCGTCGCGCAGCTGGAAGGCGCGCGGGCACGGCTCGAACCTTATCGGGCACTGGGTTATACGGTCGTCGAAGTGTCGATCAAGATGCAGCCGGAAGCCGCACGCGCCGCTTTGATCGAGCACCTGCACGGCCACTCGACGCTGCTGCTCGGCCAGTCCGGCATGGGCAAATCGACGCTGGTGAATCTGCTGATTCCGGATGCCGAAGTCGCCACGCGCGAAATCTCGACTGCGTTGAACAGCGGACGTCATACCACGACCTTCACGCGGCTCTACCCGCTGCCGGACGGTCCGGAGGGCGATGGCGGCGCGCTGATCGACTCGCCGGGTTTCCAGGAATTCGGCCTGCACCACTTGACCGAAGGCCGGCTCGAACGTGCATTTCTCGAGTTTCGGCCGCTGCTGCCGAACTGCCGCTTCTACAACTGCCACCACTTGCACGAACCGGGTTGCGCGATTCTCGAAGCGGTCGCCGATGGCCGCATCCGGCGCGAACGGCATGCGCTGTATGCGCAACTCGTGCACGAAGCCAGTCAGATCGTGCGCTAACGCGCGCTGCGCCTTGTATCCCTGGACATGCGATGAAACTGATGCGCGCACCGAACCTGATCACCGGGCAGCATTGGGTCAATGTGCTGGCCGCGGCGGGCATCGCGTGCGAGTTGCACAACCGCTATCTGAACGGCGCGCTCGGCGACATTCCGGCGGACCAGTGCGCGCCGGAGTTGTGGCTGGTCGATGAACGCGATGAGGCGATCGCGCGGCGCTTGATCGAGGCGGCTTCCCATGGACCGGCGGCGGGCTCGCCTGGGTGGCGCTGCCGCCAGTGCGGCGAGACGCTCGAAGCGCAGTTCACCGTGTGCTGGCAGTGCGGGACGGAGCGCGATCCGCTGGATGGGTGAAGCAGTCGTGGCGCACCCAAAAAAAGAGGCCAGGTTTTTGCCCGGCCTCTTTTATACGGCAGCGCTAGCGTTGGCTTGCGCTCAGGCGAGCCACACCGCGATCGTCAGCATTAACAGCAAGATCATCCACAGCACCACCGCGCGCCACACCAGACCGACCGCCGATTGCAGCGTGCGCGGCGTGCAATCGTCGCCGACCTGCATCGGACCGCCGTCGCCGGTGGCGAGCGCGTCCAGACTCGACGGCTCGGCGAGCGGGCCGCTCAAACGCGCGCCCAATGCCCCGCTGCCCGCGGCCAGCAACACGCCGTCGTTCGCGTCCGGCCACTGGCGTGCATGGTTGCGCCACGCATAAATCGCGTCTTCGAAATTACCGACAATCGCAAAGCCGAGCGAAGTCAGCCGCGCAGGCACCCAGTCGATCACGAAGAACGCCCGCTGCGCAAAGCTCGAAAACGCGACCGTACGATCGTCGACCGGCCGTGCCCACGTGCGCGCCAGATATTCGGCGATCCGATACAGCACCGCGCCCGCCGGCCCAACCGGAATCAGAAACCAGAAGAACACGCCGAACACATGCCGATGCGATGCGACCACGGCATGGATCAGTGTATGACGCACGATCTCGCTGACCGGCATGTCGACCGTATCGAGGCCGGTCCATTCATTGAGAATTTCACGCGCGCGCGGCACGTCGTCGTTGTTCAACGCGAGGTGGATATCGGTGAAGTAATGGCTGAACTGCCGGAAGCCGAGCGTGAAGTAAAGGACCGCGACGTTCCACAGGAACGCCAGCGCAAAGTGAATGTGGTACAGCACGTAGTAGACGAGCGCGACGGCCAGCGTCCACGGCACCACCACCACCAGCCACGCGAGCAAGCCATGCTTGGGCTTGCCGGCATCGAACCCGTGCGCCGCCGACTCCGCATGGTATTGAAGCAACGCCGACACCGGATTGTTCGGCGACAGCGCGCGCACCTGTTCAATGATCAGAGCCAGCAATACGGAGAAAAAAGTCATGCGATGCGCCGTGCTTTTCGAGTTTTACAATTGTTTTATAACGATAGCACAGGGTCGGATGCGACTGAGCCCAGACGTTGACAAACACCCGACAACTGCACAGCTCAGGTGGTGGCTCAGGTACGGCTCAAATGTGGATCAAGCCGCGAGGAAGCGATAGAAGTTGCGCAGCATCGCGGCTGTCGCGCCCCAGATGAAATGATGACCGCCTGTCTGAATGTCACGATCCTCGCGACTCTCGCGACTCTCGTGCTGCGCCGACGCCGCACGCGGATAAGGCATTGCGAAAAAGCGGCGCTCGCCGCCCTCCCAACGGAACACGCGCACTTCGTGATGTGCGGGGTCCATCAGAAACCCGAGCGGTACTTCGAAGACTTCAGCCACTTCGAGCGCATCGGCTTTCAAAGTGAACGGCGGATGCACCAAGCCGATCACAGGTGTCACGCGAAAGCCCGTGCCGGTCAGATAGTCCGGCAACGCACCAAGAATCTCGACGCGCGCAGGGTCGAGACCGACCTCTTCCTGTGCTTCGCGCAGCGCGGTGGCGGTCGCGTTGGCATCGAATGGTTCGTGGCGGCCGCCGGGAAAGCTCACCTGGCCGGCGTGGTCGTTCAGATGATCGGCGCGCTGCGTCAGCAACACGGTCAAGCCGTTGTCGCGGACCACCAACGGCACCAGTACCGAGGCGACTCGCGGATCGGCATGGATATCGCGCCAGGGCGCTTCGACAATCGGCTCGGGCGTCCAACTCAGACGCTGCTCGAATCGCGCGCGCAAGCCATCGGGCGTCAGACGCCCAGCAGCAACCGGTGGCAGATCGGCGCCTGTCGCTTCGACAGGCAGAGTTTCGGGCTCAAAGACGGGACGGGTCAACGGGTCTCTCGGAACGAGCGGATAGGGGACATGCCTCTATTTTGACCTGGCAAACAAAAAAGCACCCGCGAGGGGTGCTTTTTCTTACAGCATTTACGCTTGGGAAGCAGCGCGGACTTTCGAGACCAGCTTTTCCTTGATCCGGGCCGACTTGCCCGAACGGTCGCGCAGGTAGTACAGCTTCGCACGACGCACATCGCCGCGACGCTTCACGACGATGCTTGCCAGCAGCGGCGAGTACGTCTGGAACGTACGCTCGACGCCTTCGCCCGACGAGATCTTGCGGACGATGAACGACGAATTCAGACCACGGTTACGCTTGGCGATCACGACGCCTTCGTAAGCCTGAACACGCTTACGCGTACCTTCAACCACATTCACGCTGACGATCACCGTGTCGCCGGGGGCGAATTCGGGGATGGTCTTGTCGCCGAGGGCGCGCGCGATTTCTTCCTGCTCGAGTTTTGCAATCAGATTCATCACTGACTCCTAAGTCCATCTTGTCGGCGTTCGTACCTGCCTTGCGCTGAGTTTGCCTATGCGCTCGGCTACGGCCCCGATAGAGGATGGGTTCACATCTGGCGCCGTACACGCATGTGCGGCACCGCCTATGTCCGCTCGAAAGACCAAGGCTTTACGCCTTCGACGCTTCCTTCGCGAGACTCGCAAGCCATGCCTCGTCGGCACGGCTCAACATCTTGTTCTTTCTGGCCTTCACGATCAGATCGGGCCGTTTGTGCAACGTATTGCGCAATGCTTCGCGCCGGCGCCACGCTTCGATTTCCGCATGATGGCCGCCAAGCAGCACATCGGGCACACGCACACCGTTGTATTCCTCCGGACGCGTGTAATGCGGGCAATCCAGCAGCACGTCGACAAAGCTGTCCTGCACCGCCGACTGCGAGTCGTTCAGCACGCCGGGCAGCTGGCGCACCACGGCATCCATCAACGCCATGGCAGGCAGCTCGCCGCCTGACAGCACGAAGTCGCCGAGACTGACCTCTTCGTCGACGACACGGTCGAGCAGACGCTGGTCGATCGCTTCATAGCGCCCGCACAACAGAATCAGACCGGGCTCGGCAGCAAACCGCATGACGCGTTCGTGATTCAACGTGGCGCCTTGCGGCGACATCATCACGACGCGCGACACACCGATGCCCTGCTCCGCTTGCGCGGCTTTCGCCGCGCTGATCGCGTCTTCCAGCGGCTTGGCCAGCATCACCATGCCGGGGCCACCGCCGTACGGGCGATCGTCGATCGTGCGGTAGTTGTCAGTGGTGAAATCGCGCGGATTCCACGTACGCAACCCGTAGCGCTCCTGCTTCGCCGCACGGCTGGTAATACCCCAGTCGGTCAGCGCACGAAACATTTCAGGAAAGAGCGTCACGACATCGAACTGCATCGCCCTCTCCGTTCAGCGAATTATTTAGTAATCGGCTTCCCAGTCGACGATGATCTGCTTCGCCGCCTGATCCACCGTTTTGACGAAGACGCCGACGAACGGGATCAAACGCTCGCCAGTGACCGGCTTGCCGCTCTTGTCGGTAGCCGGATATTCGATACGCAACACCGAGTGCGCGCCGTTGTCGATCATGTCTGCAACTTTGCCGAGAGCAACCCCGGCAACGTTCACCACCTCCAGGCCGAGCAGGTCGACCCAGTAGAATTCGTCGGTCTCGAGGGCCGGAAATTCGCTGCGGCTGATATAGACGCGGGTGCCCCGCAGTGCCAGCGCTACATCGCGGTCAGTGACGCCGCCCAGATGGGCCACCACACTGTCGCTATGCGTTTTCGCCTGCAACGAGGGCGCCGACTTGCGCTCATGGCCTTTCATCAGCCACCAGCGCTTCGCGCTCAGCAACGCGTCGCCGCCTTGCCCGGCATCCGCATGAGCAGCTACCTTGACCCAGCCTTTGAGGCCGTAAGCGTCAACGATTGCGCCGACCTCGACCGCGTCGGCCGGCCAGCTTTCCGCCGTTTCCGCGTGCATTTCTGCTGCCTTGGAATCGGCGTTTGCTACATTGGCTTTCGCCTCGCCTTCGGTTCGTTCGACCGGCTTGCGGACGAATGCACCGAACGGCGCCTGACCAGACGTCTTCGCGCGCGGGGTTGCCGGGGTTGCCTTTACGCGACCTGAACTGCCGGAATCACGCTCAGACATAGGAGAACCTCGCTGCCGACTTCGACGTCTGCTTCAGCACTAATTGCAACATCAATCGCGCGTCGGACTGCCCACGCAAGCTGCGCGAGCCGCCGGCCGAACCGACGACGATACGCATGCTAGCTACCATTAAGCAGCCGGCTGCGCCTTTTGCGCTTCTTTCACGAGACGCTCGACGGTCGGCGACAGTTGTGCGCCAACGCCTTGCCAGTACGTGAGGCGGTCTTGAGCGATACGCAGCGACTCACCCTTCGTAGCGACCGGGTTGTAGAAGCCAACGCGCTCGATGAAGCGGCCGTCACGACGGTTACGCGAATCGGTTGCGACGATGTTGTAGAACGGGCGCTTCTTGGAGCCGCCACGAGCCAAGCGGATGATGACCATACTAGAATCCTTGAAAACCGGGGTTCGGAACGACTGAAACACGCGATTATAGCGGGAAACCGACGCCATAACAAACACTTACCGGGATAAACTGAGCGACGGGGTTGCGCCGGCCATACAGACGGGCGCGCCAGACAACGTGGAAACGCCCGAATTACCCAACGGAATGCCCGTGAAACTCCTGCTGCCGCCTGCGTTTTTGTTCGTTGCGTTTGCGCTTTGCGCCCTTTTTTCCCTTTTTGCCTTGGCAACGCCTTTTGCCTTGGCAACCTCAATAACCGGCTCCACACGCGCCGCGGGCATTCGAGCCCTGCGCACCGCGGCAGCTTTGTGGTTTGCCGCCGCCCTGCCGGCGCTGGCCGCATTGCCGGTCGAACGCATCAAACTGCCGCCCGGCTTCCAGATCGAGGTGTTGTCGGACACGGTGCCGAGCGCCCGGGCGATGGCGCTCTCGCCGAAGGGCATTCTCTATATAGGCAGCCTCGACGGCCACGTCTACGCGCTCGAATTGCAGAACGGGCGCGCCACGGCTCGCCATGTGATCGCCTCCGGGCTGCAGACGCCGGCGGGCGTTGCGTGGCGCGACGGCGCGCTGTATGTCTCGGCAGTGTCAAAAATTCTACGCCTCGATGCGATCGACACCCACCTGAACGATCCGCCGAAGCCGGCCGTCGTCACCGACAAGCTGCCCACGGAGACCCATCACGGCTGGAAATTCATCGCTTTCGGGCCAGACGGCAAACTGTATGTGCCGCAAGGCGCGCCCTGCAACGTCTGCCTGAAAGACCGCGACCGCTTCGCGATGATCGGACGCATGGACCCGGACGGCAGTCACCATGAGCTAGTGGCGCGCGGCGTACGCAACACGGTCGGCTTCGCGTGGCACCCGGTCACGCACGAGCTGTGGTTCACCGACAACGGTCGCGACCTGATGGGCGACGACATGCCGGACGACAAACTCAACCGCGCGCCACGCGCCGGCATGGATTTCGGTTTTCCGTTCTGCCATGGCGGCGACACGCCCGACCCCGAATTCGGCAAGGACCATTCGTGCAGCTCGTTTACGCCGCCAGTGGTCAAACTCGGCGCCCACGTCGCTTCGCTCGGCATGCGGTTTTACAGCGGCCCGATGTTTCCGGCCGCTTATCGCGACAATATTTTCATCGCCGAACACGGCTCGTGGAACCGTAGCAAGAAAGTCGGTTACAGGGTCGTGCGGGTGATCACCAGCCCCGACGGCAGCAATGCACGTCAGGAAGTATTTGCCGAAGGCTGGCTTCAACCCGGCGAAGCGGTATGGGGCCGCCCCGCTGACGTGCTGCCGATGCCTGACGGGTCGCTGCTGATCAGCGACGATTACGCGGGCGCGGTTTATCGCGTTACGTATGCAACACCCTGACCTACAGCACCCTGACCGCCCTACCGAATACACAAGCGCCGCAGCAGGCAAAAATCAGCGCGCACAAATCACCCGCGCCGAGGATGTGGCCGCACGCCACGTGGCCGCCGGCACACCACGGGCGTAGAATGCGCGTCGGTCCGCGTCCACCGGCGCGCCGCTCGTTTCGACCGCATTGCCACTCTGCTCTCGCCTACATGTCCACCCTTGCCTCGACTTCTCCGCGCTTCAGATCCAAGACGATTACCGCCGCGCTCGCGTTCTTCTTCGGCAGCCTCGGCGCGCATCGCTTCTATCTCTATGGACTGCGCGACATTTACGGCTGGGCACATCTGATCGGCACGCTGATAGGGATTCCCGGCGCAATGCTGGTGGCGGCAAGCGAGCGGACCTCGATGCTCGGCTGGGTGCTCGCATTTCCGGGCGCAGTCTCGCTGCTTGCAGCGTTTCTCGCCGCAATCGTCTACGGTCTGCGTCCTGACGAAAAATGGGACGCCCAGTTCAACGCGCAAACCCAGCGCAAGAGCCGCTCCGGCTGGACGGTCATTTTCGTCGTGATCTTTTCGCTGCTGATCGGCGCGTTCCTGCTGATGACGGGTCTTGCACTCTCGTTTCAGACCTACTTCGAAAGCCAGGTGCAAGCAGCCAAAGCGCTGTCGCAATAACGTGCCGCAATCGCGCCGCCATTGCGCTAAAAAAGATCGAGTTGCGGATCGTCGCGCACAGGCGAAGCCGGGCGCGGCGGCTCGATACGACGAAAGTGCGACATGTCCAGAATTCCGCGATCGCGCTCGTTCAGACCAAGACGGCGTACAGCTTTGTGGAACCGCTGCTTGAGCAGATCCGCCCACAGGCCCTCGCCCTTCATACGATGCGCGAACGATGAGTCGTAGTCCTTCCCGCCCCGCATATCACGCACACGGCTCATGACCCGGTCAGCACGATCGGGGAAGTGTGCGGCGAGCCAATCCTTGAATAGCGGCGCGACTTCCCACGGCAAACGCAGCACGATATAGCTCGCGTTGCTTGCGCCCGCCTCCGCACAGGCTTCCAGCACGCGCTCCATGTCCGGTTCGGTGACGAACGGAATCACCGGGGCGATGCTGACGCCCACCGGAATCCCCGCCTCGCTCAATGTACGGATGGTGCGCAACCGGCGCGACGGCGTGGCCGCTCGCGGTTCGAGCGTGCGGGCGATGTCAGCATCCAGCGTGGTAATCGTAATGGCCGCCATGAACTGCCCGCGCGCAGCCATCGGCGCGAGCAGGTCGAGATCGCGCTCGATCAGCGATGATTTGGTGATCGCCGCGAACGGCTGGCCGCGCTCGCTGAGTACCTCGATTACGCGCCGCGTGAGACGCAAGTCGCGCTCGGCTGGCTGCCACGCGTCGGTATTGACGCCCAGGGCGATCGGCTCCGGCACATAGGACTTCTTCGACAGTTCGCGCGCGAGCAATTCCGGCGCATTGACCTTCGCGTAGATGCGGCTTTCGAAGTCGAGCCCGGGCGACAGGCCCAAATAACTATGAGTAGGCCGCGCGAAACAATAGATACAGCCGTGTTCGCAGCCGCGATACGGATTCAGCGACACGCCAAACGGAATGTCCGGCGACGCATTGCGGGTGAGAATGGTTTTGGCTTGCTCTTCGAATACCTGCGTGCGCAAGACCTTCGGTCCGCCGTCATCCTCGCTGGACGGCAGCCAGCCGTCGTCCACCGCTTCGCGCTGGTCGACTTCATAGCGGCCCTGCAGGTTCGTCACCGCGCCACGCCCTTTGCGAGGCGCTGGCGGAGCGATTGGAAATTCGGTGTCGGGATGGGTCACGGCTCGGGCTGGCGGAAAACAACAACGAACAACAACAGCTAACAACAACGGCGCAGAACACCTGTATAAATATACAGTATTTACGCCTTTTGTCGAGCCCCGTCGTGCCCTCCCGCGCAGCTCAATCACCCACCGCGATGGTCAGCGTTTCCTTGATCTCTTCCATCACGACATAGCTCTTCGACTGCACCGCACCGGGCAACTGCAACAGGATGTCGCCGAGCAGCTTCCGGTAGTCGGCCATTTCGCCGATGCGCGCCTTGATCAGATAGTCGAAATCGCCCGAAACGAGGTGGCACTCCAGCACCTCGGGGATCTTCTGCACCTCGCGGCGGAACTGGTCGAACATGTTGCCGCTTTTGTGATCGAGCGTGATTTCGACGAACACCAGCAGCGCCGCGCCCAATTCCGCCGGATTCACGCGCGCGTGATAGCCGGTGATCACGCCGTCACGCTCCATCCGCTTGACGCGCTCGATGCACGGCGTGACCGACAGCCCGACCTGCTCGGCGAGGTCTTTCATCGCCATGCGGCCCTCCTCCTGCAGCAGCCGCAGGATCTTGTGATCGAGTTTGTCGAGGGTGCGAACCGGGTGACGCTGTGTACGCATGGTGTTTTTGCTGAAAATTCTGAAAATATAATAACAAAACCTACCTGACTGTTAATAGTATAGCGGTTAACACTGGGCGAACCGCGTTACACCTCGTTAATCGAACGAATTCCAACGAATCGACGAGCGCACCGCCCTCCAAACCTTTCCGGAGCAGCTATGCGAGTCGTCGTTTTGGGCAGTGGCGTCGTCGGGGTAACGAGCGCCTATTATCTGGCGCGTGCCGGTCACGAAGTGACCGTGATCGATCGCGAGGCCGGCCCGGCGCTCGAAACCAGTTTTGCCAATGCCGGCCAGATTTCGCCGGGCTATGCGTCGCCCTGGGCAGCGCCTGGCGTGCCGCTGAAAGCGGTCAAGTGGATGTTCCAGAAGCATGCGCCGCTGGCGATCCGCCTCGACGGCACGCAATTCCAGCTGCAATGGATGTGGCAGATGCTGCAGAACTGCACGGAATCGCGCTACGCAGTGAACAAGGGCCGCATGGTCCGCCTCGCCGAATACAGTCGCGATTGTCTGCAAGCGCTGCGCGCCGAAACCGGCATCCAGTATGAAGGCCGTACCGGCGGCACGCTGCAGGTGTTCCGCACCCAGCAACAATTCGACGGCGCCGCGAAAGACATCGCGGTGCTGAAAGACGCCAACGTGCCGTACGAGCTGCTGTCGGCCGCCGAACTGGCTCAGGCCGAACCGGCGCTTGCCGCGGTCTCGCACAAGCTGACGGGCGGTCTGCGTCTGCCGGGCGACGAAACCGGCGATTGCCAGATGTTCACCAGGCGCCTCGCCGCGCTGGCCGAGCAACTGGGCGTCAAATTCCGCTACAACGCGCCGATCGACGCACTCGCGATGGCGGGCGACCGCATCGCCGGCGTGCAGTGCGGTGGGGAACTGGTGCGCGCGGATTCGTTCGTCGTCGCGCTCGGTTCGTATTCGACCCAATTCCTGTCCGGCCTCGTGAAGATTCCGGTCTATCCGCTCAAGGGCTATTCGATCACCGCGCCGATCGTCAACGCGGTAGCCGCGCCGGTGTCGACCGTGCTCGACGAAACCTACAAGATCGCGATCACGCGCTTCGACGACCGGATTCGCGTCGGCGGCATGGCGGAGATCGTCGGCTTCGACAAGTCGTTGCGCCAGGCGCGCCGCGAAACGCTGGAGTTGTGCGTGAACGACCTGTTCCCGGGCGGCGGCGACACGTCGAAGGCGACCTTCTGGACCGGCCTGCGTCCGATGACGCCGGACGGCACGCCGATCGTCGGCCGCACGCCCGTGCCGAACCTGTTCCTGAACACGGGTCACGGCACGCTCGGCTGGACGATGTCGTGCGGCTCGGGTCAGTTGCTGGCCGACGTGATGTCGGGCAAGCAACCGGCGATCAAGGCGGACGACCTGTCGGTGCATCGCTATCTCGGCGAAAGCGCCGAAGCGCATCGCCCGGCTTATGCTTGAGCTTTAACGCTTCGCGAGCGGTTGAGCCGGTTTGCGCAGGTTTGCGCGGGTTTGTTATTGCACGCAGACTGGCCTGACAAAAACAAACGGCGCCCTTCCGGGCGCCGTTTGTTTTTTTACGCACGAGCTTTCGCTACCTTTCGCTACATCGCTCGGGATAAGTGAAGCATCAGAACTGATCTTCCGACAACGCGAGCACCCCCTCACCGCCCTTCGCGCTAACAATCGACGCCTCCAGCGCCGACGCTTGCGGCAACACATGCTCGGCATAAAACTGCGCGGTCGCGATCTTGGCGCCGTAGAACGACGGATCTTCGTCGCGCTTCCCAGCAGCCACGAGCAACGCACGCGCCATCTGCCAGCCGCCCAGCACGATGCCCGCAAGCTTCAGATACGGCACGCCGCCGGCGAACACCGCATTCGGGTCGCTCTTCGTATTAGCAACAACGAAATCGACCGCCGCGCTCAGCGAGCGATGCCCTTGCGCCAGATACTTCTTCATCGATTCGAACGCGGGGCCTTGCTGCGCGCCGAGCGCTCCGAGGGTTTCAGCCACGCCGGCCAGCAGCGACTTCGCCACCGCTCCGCCGTCGCGTACTGTCTTGCGGCCGATCAGATCGTTCGCCTGGATCGCGGTCGTGCCTTCGTAGATCGGCAGGATGCGCGCGTCGCGATAGTACTGCGCCGCACCGGTCTCTTCGATGAAGCCCATGCCGCCATGCACCTGCACGCCGAGGCTGGTCACGTCGATCGACAACTCCGTGCTCCAGCCCTTCACGATCGGCACGAGGAATTCGTAGATCGCCTGATGCCCGGCACGCTCCGCTTCATCGGGATGACGATGCGCGATGTCGCAATGGGCGGCGGCAACATAGGCGAGCGCGCGCGACGCTTCGGTCAACGAACGCATGGTCGACAGCATGCGGCGCACGTCCGGGTGCTGAATGATCGCCACCGACTGCTTCGCGGAGCCATCCACGGGGCGGCTCTGCACGCGGTCTTTCGCGTACGCAACGGCCTTCTGATACGCGCGATCCGACACGGCGACGCCCTGCATGCCCACAGCAAAACGCGCCGCGTTCATCATGATGAACATGTATTCGAGGCCGCGATTCTCTTCGCCGATCAGATGACCGATCGCGCCGCCGTGATCGCCGAATTGCAGCACTGCGGTCGGGCTCGCCTTGATGCCGAGCTTATGTTCGATCGACACGCAATGCACGTCGTTGCGCTCGCCGAGCGAACCGTCTTCGTTGACGAGAAACTTCGGCACGATGAAAAGCGAAATGCCCTTCACGCCTTGCGGCGCGTTCGGCGTGCGGGCCAGCACGAGATGGGCGATGTTCTTCGCCATATCATGCTCGCCCCACGTGATGAAAATCTTCGTGCCGAACAGCTTGAACGAACCGTCGCCTTGCGGCTCGGCGCGCGTGCGCACCAGCGCGAGATCGGAACCGGCCTGCGGCTCGGTCAGGTTCATCGTGCCGGTCCACTCGCCGGAAATCAGCTTCGGCACGTAGGTTTGTTTTTGCGCTTCGGTGCCGGCGGTGAGCAGCGCTTCGATCGCGCCATCGGTCAGGAGCGGACACAGCGCGAACGACAGGTTCGACGCATTGAGCATTTCGACGCACGGCGTGGCGATCAGCTTCGGCAAACCCTGGCCTTCGTAGTCGACAGGGTGTTGCACGCCTTGCCAGCCTCCTTCCGCGAACTGGCGAAACGCTTCCTTGAAACCCGGCGTCGCGGTGACCACGCCGTCCTTCCAGCTGCTCGGATTGCGATCGCCTTCGACGTTTAGCGGCGCCAGCACTTCGCCGCACAGTTTCGCCGACTCTTCGAGCACCGCTTGAGCCGTGTCGAGGTTCGCGTCTTCGAAGCCCGGCAACCTGGCGATGTCGTCGAGACCGGCCAGTTCTTTCATCACGAACAGCATGTCTTTGATGGGCGCCGTGTAGCTCATGTCAGTTCTCCTCCTGCCTTTGATATAAAAAGGGCGCTGGCCTTGGATAGGTCCTGCGCCCTTCGTTTGCTGCCAGACGCCTTTTTCTGGGGCGCCGTGGTGGTTAGCCGAGCTCGTTGACGAGTTCCGGCACGATCGTGAACAGATCGCCCACCAGACCGTAATCGGCGACGCTGAAAATCGGCGCTTCCGGGTCCTTGTTGATCGCCACGATCACCTTCGAGTCCTTCATCC
>NZ_JBYSWU010000060.1:0-50814 GCF_058781505.1 Paraburkholderia sp. FW306-2-2C-D06C
GTTTCACTAGCCCTTCACCACCATCAGGTTGGGCAGGGGACTTGCACCCCCAAGCTGTTGCGCATGCTCGGCGCACCAATAAAAAACCCGCGGACCAAGCCGCGGGTTTCCGTACAGCAAACTGCTTTCGCTGCTGACTGCCTTAGTGCTTCACGACTTCTGTCGCACCGGCGTCCTTCGCCGGCTCTGCTGCGACAGGCGCTGCAGGCTTCGGCTCTTCCTCAGGCAATGCCGCAGGCACACGTTCGAGCGCCAGCTCGAGCACCTTGTCGATCCAGCGGACCGGCACGATCTCGATCGCGTTCTTCACGTTGTCCGGAATTTCCGTCAAGTCTTTGACGTTTTCTTCCGGAATCAGTACCAGCTTGATACCGCCTCGATGCGCGGCCAGCAGTTTTTCCTTCAGGCCGCCGATCGGCAAGACTTCGCCACGCAACGTGATTTCGCCCGTCATCGCGACATTGGCGCGAACCGGAATCCCGGTCAACACCGACACCAGCGCGGTCGTCATCGCAATACCGGCCGAAGGACCGTCTTTCGGCGTAGCACCTTCCGGCACGTGGATGTGAATGTCCTGCTTCTCGAACGCCTCGTCCTTGACACCCAGACGGCGCGAGCGCGAGCGGACCACAGAACGCGCGGCTTCGACGGATTCCTTCATCACGTCGCCGAGTGAGCCCGTGCGGATCACATTGCCCTTACCCGGCATCACCGCGGCTTCGATCGTCAGCAGATCGCCGCCGACTTCCGTCCACGCAAGACCCGTGACCTGGCCAACCTGATTTTCCTTCGCAGCGAGACCGAAGTCGTACTTGCGCACACCGAGGAAAGTGTCGAGATTGCTGCCGTCGACCTTCACTGCGCCTTCCGCCTTCTTCAGCAGAAGCATCTTCACGACCTTGCGGCAGATCTTCGAAATTTCACGCTCGAGCGAACGGACACCCGCTTCGCGCGTGTAGTAACGAATGATGTCGCGGATCGCGGTTTCCGTCACTTCGACCTCGCCATCCTTGAGGCCGTTGTTCTTCTTCTGCTTCGGCAAAAGATAGCGTTGCGCGATGCTGACCTTCTCGTCTTCCGTGTAACCCGACAGACGGATCACTTCCATCCGGTCGAGCAACGGCGGCGGGATGTTCAGCGAGTTCGACGTCGCCACGAACATCACGTCCGACAGATCGAAGTCGACTTCGACGTAGTGATCGGCGAACGTATGATTCTGTTCCGGATCGAGCACTTCCAGCAACGCCGACGACGGATCGCCGCGGAAATCCTGCCCCATCTTGTCGACTTCGTCGAGCAGGAAGAGCGGATTGCGCACGCCGACCTTGGTCAGGCTTTGCAGAATCTTGCCAGGCATCGAACCGATATACGTACGACGGTGACCGCGAATCTCGGCTTCGTCGCGCACGCCGCCGAGCGCCATACGCACGAACTTGCGGTTCGTGGCGCGAGCGATCGACTGACCCAGCGACGTCTTACCGACACCCGGGGGCCCAACGAGGCACAGGATCGGCGCTTTGACCTTGTCGACACGCTGCTGGACCGCGAGATACTCGAGAATGCGTTCCTTCACTTTCTCGAGACCGAAGTGGTCTTCGTCGAGCACGCGTTCCGCATTCGAGAGGTCGTTGTTGACCTTGCTCTTCTTGCGCCACGGCAAGCCGATCAGCGTATCGATGTAGTTGCGCACGACCGTAGCTTCAGCCGACATCGGCGACATCAGCTTGAGCTTCTTCAGCTCGGCGTCGGCCTTCTTCTTGGCTTCCTTCGGCATGCGGGCGGCCGTGATGCGCTTCTCGAGTTCCTCGAGATCCGCACCTTCTTCGCCTTCGCCAAGTTCCTTCTGGATCGCCTTGACCTGTTCGTTCAGGTAGTACTCGCGCTGGCTCTTCTCCATCTGGCGTTTGACACGCCCACGGATGCGCTTTTCGACCTGCAGGATGTCGATCTCGGCTTCGAGTTGTGCGAGCAGATGCTCGAGGCGCTCGATGACCGGGAACATTTCGAGGATGTGCTGCTTCTGGTCGAGCTTGAGCGGCAGATGCGCCGCGATCGTATCGGCCAGACGCCCTGCCTCGTCAATACCCGACAGCGAGGTCAGGATCTCCGGCGGGATTTTCTTGTTCAGCTTCACATACTGGTCGAACTGCGACACGATCGCGCGGCGCAGCGCTTCAGTTTCAGCGCTGTCGGCGTGGTCGGGTTCGAGCGGCATGACTTCGCACGAGAACTGCGTTTCCTGTTCTTCGATGGAAAGCGTTTTCGCGCGCTGCAAGCCCTCGACGAGCACCTTCACGGTGCCATCGGGCAGCTTCAGCATTTGCAGGATGTTGGCAACGCACCCTACTTCGTACATGTCCTTTTCGGTCGGCTCATCTTTCGCAGCCGTTTTTTGGGCGACGAGCATGATGTGCTTGCCGCCTTCCATCGCTGCTTCGAGAGCCTTGATCGACTTCGGGCGGCCTACGAAGAGCGGAATCACCATGTGCGGGAAGACGACTACGTCACGCAGCGGGAGCAGCGGGAGCGTAATGCGTTCCGGCGGAAGGAGTTGGGTTCCTGACATTTCATTTCCCCATGAGTGGAATCAGTTCGTTCGATAGGTGAGGCCAGCAGAAAAGATTGCAAGCCTCCGCGTGTGGGAAAAGTTCAGTGACTCCGAAGGTTCAGTGACTCCATAGTGAAAACAACCATCCTGACCACACGATAAACGAAAAAGCCGTTCACGTCGCCATGAACGGCTTGTTTGCAGAACCCGAAAGCCGATCAGTTCGAACCCGCAACCTTGGGTGCGTCTTCATAGATCAGTAACGGTTTGCCGTCGCCGTCAATCACGTTGTCGTCGATGATAACCTTGCTAACGCCTTTCATTGCCGGCAGGTCGTACATCACATCAAGCAACGCCTGTTCCAGGATCGAACGCAAACCCCGCGCGCCCGTCTTGCGACGGATCGCCTTACGCGCCACGGCCTGCAATGCGGCCGGACGAATCTCGAGTTCGACGCGTTCCATATTGAACAGCTTGTGGTACTGCTTCACCAGCGCGTTCTTCGGTTCGACGAGGATCGTCATCAGCGCCGCTTCGTCGAGCTTGCCGAGCGTAGCCACCACCGGCAGACGGCCGATCAACTCGGGAATCAGACCGAACTTGATCAGATCTTCCGGTTCCACTTCGCGCAGCACTTCGCCCGCGTCGCGGTCCTGCTTGCTCTTCACGCTCGCGCCGAAGCCAATACCGGTTTTCTCGGTACGGTCGACGATGACTTTCTCGAGGCCGTCGAATGCGCCACCGCAAATGAACAGAATGTTGGTGGTGTCGACCTGGATGAAGTCCTGATTCGGATGCTTACGGCCACCTTGCGGCGGCACCGACGCCATCGTGCCTTCGACCAGCTTCAGCAAGGCCTGCTGCACGCCTTCACCCGACACATCCCGGGTGATCGACGGGTTGTCGGACTTGCGGCTGATCTTGTCGATTTCGTCGATGTAGACAATGCCGCGCTGGGCCTTGTCGACTTCGTAATTGCAGTTCTGCAGCAGCTTCTGGATGATGTTCTCGACGTCTTCGCCGACGTAGCCAGCTTCCGTCAGCGTCGTTGCATCGGCAATGACGAACGGGACGTTCAGAAGGCGCGCGAGCGTCTGCGCGAGCAAGGTCTTGCCGGAACCGGTTGGGCCGATCAGCAGGATGTTGCTCTTCGACAGTTCGATTTCATCCTTCTTGTCGAGGTGCTTGAGGCGCTTGTAGTGGTTGTACACCGCGACTGCGAGAATTTTCTTCGCGCGCTCCTGACCGATCACATACTGATCGAGGATTTCACGGATTTCCTGCGGACTCGGCAGGTCGGACTTGGACAAGCCCGCCTCGATGCCCGCGCCTGCAGCCTCATCGCGGATGATTTCGTTGCACAGGTCGATACATTCATCGCAGATGAACACCGACGGGCCGGCAATCAGTTTTTTGACTTCATGCTGGCTCTTGCCGCAGAACGAGCAATACAACAGCTTCTCGCTGTTAGAACCTTTCTTGTCCGCCATAAATGTGTGAGCCTCCGGACACTCGATTACATGATACGCCGTTTGCCCCTGCCTCGCAGTTGGGCGCGGCAGGGCTTGAGCCAGGATAACGGCGTTTGCCGCAGGCGCTCGGACGAGTCTTGATTATTTCACAACCGATTCGATGACGTTTTTACCCCATTTTGGGGCAAAAACGCACCAGTTCAAGGACGCTTGTGCGCCACCTGATCGACCAGACCATAAGCTTGCGCGTCATCGCCGGACATGAAATTGTCGCGATCGGTATCGCGCGCGATACGCTCGACCGGCTGGCCGGTGTGGTGCGCGAGCAGATGATTCAGCCGTTCCTTCAAATACAGGATTTCGCGTGCCTGGATTTCGATGTCTGACGCCTGGCCGCGCGCGCCACCCAGCGGCTGGTGAATCATCACGCGCGAATTCGGCAGCGCAAAGCGCTTGCCCTTCGCGCCGGCCGCCAGCAGGAACGCACCCATGCTGGCCGCGAGGCCCATGCACAGCGTCGACACGTCCGGCTTGATGAACTGCATCGTATCGTAGATCGCCATCCCGGCCGAAACCGAACCGCCCGGGCTGTTGATGTAGAAGCTGATGTCCTTGTCCGGATTCTCGCTTTCGAGGAACAGCATCTGCGCGACGACGAGATTGGCCGTCTGGTCGTTCACTTCGCCGACCAGGAACACGATGCGCTCCTTCAGCAGGCGCGAGTAGATGTCATACGAGCGCTCACCCCGGCCGCTCGTTTCCACGACGATCGGCACCAGTCCGAGCGCCTGCGCTTCGAGATCCCGCGACGACTGGGAGGTCAACGTGTCCAGCATTTGGGCGCGAAAGGTCATGCAATGGATCCTTGTCTGGAAATACTCTAAATATTAGATGCTAGACAGGTGTGTACGACCAGCCAGTATTCAAGTGCGCGATCAACGCGAGCGTGGTGCAGAAAACAATGCAAAACGCAGCGCACGTTCACAGCACAAAAAAACGGCGTGCGGGCCGTCGCTCCGACAGCCGGCACGCCGTTGCAGCGACGCTTACGCTTGCGCCGTTGCGCTTGCCAGTTCTTCGAAGCTCACTTCCTTGTCCTTCACCTTGGCCTTGCTGAGGACGAAATCGACGACGTTGGCTTCAACGACGTACGCTTCCATTTCGGCAAGACGTTGCTGATTGGAATAATACCAGCGGACGACTTCCTTCGGGTCTTCGTAGCTTTTCGCGAATTCGTCGACTTCGGCACGAATCTGCTCCGGCTTTGCCTGCAGTTCGTTGGCCTTGACCAGTTCGGCCAGCACGAGGCCCAGCTTCACGCGACGCTCAGCCTGTTCCTTGAACATTTCAGCCGGGATCGGCGCGTCTTTGGCGTTCGGCACGCCACGTTGCTCCAGATCCTGACGGGCCATCGCGACGAGGCGTTCCTGATCCTGTTCGATCAGCGCGTTCGGCACGTCGAGTTCAGAAATCTTCAGGAGCGCGTCCATCACCTGGTTCTTGACGATGGCTTGCGTGCGGCGCTTCGCTTCGCGTTCGAGATTGTCCTTGATCTCAGCGCGCATCTTGGTCAGATCGCCGTCTTCGATACCGAGCGACTTCGAAAATTCAGCGTCGATTTCCGGCAGATGCGGCCACTCGATCTTCTTCATCGTGATCGTGAATTGCGCCGTTTTGCCTGCCACTTCCTTGCCGTGGTAGTCGTCCGGGAATTTCAGGTCGAATTCGGTCGATGCGCCGACCGTCAGACCCAGCGCCGCCTTTTCGAATTCCGGCAGCATGCGGCCTTCGCCCAGCACGAATGCGAAATCTTCTGCGCTGCCGCCCTGGAATACTTCACCGTCGATCTTGCCGACGAAGTCGACCGTCACGCGATCGCCTTCTTTCGCTGCCGTATCCGCACCGCCGTCACCGTGCTCGCCGGCTTCGCCGCGAGCGTGGAAGTGCACGCGCTGCTTGCGCAGGATGTCCAGCGTGCGGTCGATTTCCGCTTCGCTGATGGTGGTCGTGGTGCGCTCGATTTCAGCCGTGGCGACGTCGCCCAGCTTCACTTCCGGATACACCTCGAAGGTCGCGTCGAACGCGTAGTCGCCTTCCGTGGCGTCAACCTTCGGCGCGAAGCTCGGCTGGCCGGCCACGCGCAGGTTTTCGGTGCGGCTGATGTCGAAGAATTCCTTGCCGACCTTGTCGCTCAGCACTTCGGCTTCCACCTGCCCCGAATACTGTTGCGTCACCATCTTGAGCGGCACCTTGCCCGGGCGGAAACCCGGCATGCGCACGTTCTTCGCGAGTTGACGGATACGCGAGTCCACTTCCTTCTGCACGGCGTCCTTCGGCAGGGAAATCGTTACGCGGCGTTCGAGCTTGCCGAGGTTTTCAACAACGTTAGCCATGGCTTCAATCGTCCTAAAATTATTCGAGCGAATCAGTTATCTTCTCCGTGCTGCTTTTCGATGTCGCATCGCATCGCGCGTCACATCAATTCGGCGCCTGCGCCGCGGGCTTGCAGGCCGCCGGCAGCACGGTTGGGTCCAAAGAGCCGAATATTTTAGCAAACTATTTGCGCGCCTAGCCGGGATTCGATGATTGCGCACGTTTTTATCGGCTTTCCAGGCGCTTTCCGGCGTGTTTTCGCCGGCTTTACGGCCATTCGGTCGCACCGCCTCACATGCGGCGCGCGGCGGGCGAGCTCGCTTGCTGCGTCTTTCGCCAGACGATTCCGACTATGCCGTTAGGCCTATTCAGTCGGCGCCGCCATGCTGCTAAGCTAACGGACGCGCTCGGGGCTGCGTGTCTTTTCGCTCAGGTCCTGCGCCCTCGCAACGATTCCAACCATTCAGAGACACCATGCCGAATCCGCCGTCCTCGCCTGTCGTCGTTATTGCTCCCGATTCCTTCAAAGGCTCGCTCAGCGCCGAGCAGGTCGCGCAGGCGATTGCGTCCGGCATCCGGCGCGCTCGGCCCGACGCCGAGGTGCGCATCTGTCCGATGGCCGACGGCGGCGAAGGCACGCTCGAAGCCATGCTCACGAGCGGCGGCGAACGCCGCAAGCTGAGCGTGCGCGGCGCGGCCGGGCCGGTGCGCGAAGCGCTCACCGCACTGCTCGCGGACGGCAGCGCGATCATCGAAACGGCGGAAATCGTCGGCATTACCGATCCGGTCGGCATGGGCGTGCCGGTCGAAGCGCGCAGCACGCGCGGCATGGGCGAAGCGATCCGCGCACTGCTCGACGAGGGCGTGCGGCGCTTTTTCGTCGCGCTCGGCGGCAGCAGTACGAATGACGGCGGCGCGGGCCTGCTCGCCGGCCTCGGCCTGAAGCTCTTCGACGCGCAGAACCAGGAACTCGACGCGACACCCGAACAACTCGCACGCGTGGCGCGCCTCGATGTCTCGCAACTCGACGCCCGGCTGGCGGATGCGTCGTTCGTCGGCATGTCCGATGTCGACAACCCGCTGACCGGCGATCACGGCGCGACTGCGGTGTTCGGCCCGCAAAAAGGCGTGAAGCCGGAGCAGATCGCCACGATCGACGCCGCTCTCGCCCGCTTCGCCGATCTGCTCGAAGCGGCGCTCGGGCGAACCGCGCGCGATCGGCCCGGCGCGGGCGCGGCCGGCGGCCTCGGCTTTGCACTGCATATGCTGGGCGCGCATTTCGAGCCGGGCGCGGAAACCGTCGCGCGGCAAATCGGCCTCGATGCCGCGCTCGAGGGCGCGAACTGGCTGATTACCGGCGAGGGCCGTTCGGACGTCCAAACGCTGCACGGCAAGGCGCCCTTCATCGCCTGCCGTCATGCGCAGGCAGCAGGCGTGCCCGCCACGCTGCTGTCGGGCGCGGTCGACTCCGCGGCCCTGCCGCGTCTCGGCGAATTCTTCAGCGGCTGCTTCTCGCCGGCTCCCGGACCAATCACGCTGGAAGTCGCGATTCGCGACGCGGCGCGCCTGCTCGCCGACGCGGCCGAGCAACTGACGCGGCTGAAATTCGGCGCGCGTTGACCGGCGAAACGGTTGCGGCAACAATCACAGCGCCACGACCGCGTCTCTTATCACGGGAAGACCATGAAGGCCTCCGCCAAAACCGGACTCGAGCAATTCCTCACGTACCGTCTGCATGTGCTGAACAAGCTCACCGAGCGTGGCATCAGCGAGCGCTATCAGGACAAGCTGGGCGTGACGTTGCCGGAAGCGCGGGTGATTGCGTCGGTGGGATCGTTCGGACCGTTTTCGATCATGGAGCTGGCCCGTCACGCGAATCTCGACAAGAGCCAGGCGAGCCGTGCTGCCGAGGCGCTGATCAAACAAGGGCTCGTGAAGCGCGAGCCGAGCGCCGAAGACGGTCGCGTGGTGCTGGTGTCGCTCACTGCCGAGGGCCGCGCGCTGTATCGCAAAGTGATGCCGATCGCGCGCAAATGGAATGACGATCTGTTCGAGTGTCTGGACGAACAGGAAAAGCTCGCGTTCGGCCATGCGCTCGACAAGATCATCCATACGATGACCGCGCGCGAGGAATGAACAACGAAGCGCGAGTGCGGGCTGCAAGAAATGCGACCGGCACTCGCTGCAATCAGGCCTTGCCGCTGCTTTGACCGGTGCCGTCCGCACTGCCCGTGTTATCAGCCACGATGCCTGCCGTAGTACCTGTTGCGGCACTTGCCTCGGTACCTGCCGTAGTACCGGCTACATTACCTGCCTCAGGACCTACCGTAGCACCTACCGTAGTACCTGCCGTAGTACCTGCCGTAGTACCTGCCCGAGCGGCGCCGGCCACATCCACAGCGGCCCGGGCGCCACGCGCGAGCCGCCACGCGATCATGCCGAGCGAGCCGACGGCGAGCAGCAGCGCCGCCCACAACACATAGCGGCGCATTGCATCCCGGTCTTTGTTCGCCGACTGCCCATCGGCATCTTGCGGCGCGACGGGCAGCGCTTCTCCCAACCGCGCCGCGACGGCGACTGACGACGCGCCCATCAGCAAATCCTCGCGGCTCACCGCCGAAGACACAGCCGCCTCATTGCCCACCGCCAGCGTGAACGGCGCCGCGCCGCGCGCAACGAACGTCAGCGTCGCCGGACGCCAGCCCGCCGCGACGGTCAGCGCACCGCTCCCCAGGCCGCCATTGCGCGCATCCACCACCACGCGCCATTGACGATCCGTATCCGCCGCCACTTCGAGCGATGGATTGCTCTGCTCCACCGCGCCGTTGTGCAGGCGGTACAGCGTCGCGTTCGAGACCTCGCGCCAGGGCGATTGCAGACCTGGGCGCGAATAGACGACGGCCGGCGCCACCGTATTGGGCTGCGGCAAATTCAGGCGCAAGCGGTCGACGGGATAAGGGCCGCCCGTGTCGAAGAAATATTCGCCGGCCGTCGGCCCCGCACGAGCCACGATGCCTTCGCGCCATTCCCGCTGGGTATCCGCGCGCTGCGCGCGGTCCGAGTTGGCCGCCTGCACCTCGAGGTCGATCGATTCGATGTACGGCGCGCCGTCGAGCCAGCGCAAACGCACATAACGCGCCGGCACGCCATCCAGCGCAATGCGGTCCTGGCTCAACGTGCTGCCGTTATAGGTGACCTTGAGAAGTTGTGCATCGCCGGCGGGGTGCCAGCTGCGCAAATCGTTGCTCGATTCGACTGTCACGCGCCCTTGATAGTTGTCGTTGCGCAGATGCACGACCAGCGCGCCCGCCTCGCCCGCCACACGGCCGACATCGACGAGATCCGCATCGTGTTGCGCGCGTGTCGGCGGCGCCGCGGTCGTCCGCAGCGACCCGTCGGCCGCGATCGTCACGCCGAGCGGCGCACCGGCGCTGCCCGCCTCGGTGGCCGGCAACGGGAACCAGCGTACCGTGCGCAGCGTGGGCGGCGTCCTGGCCGCCTCGCGCGGCGCGTCGAGCGAATACGGCACCGGCTCGCCGGCGCCGTTGAATACCCGCACGTCGCCGAGATCGCTGCGCCGGCTCGCCGCGTACACGGCGACCGGCAGCCTGATGCTGTAGTACGCGGCGCCGCTGTCGAGTTCGAGTGCGAAGCGCTGCGCAAAATGATCGGCCGCAGCAGCCACCGGAGACGCCCAGATGGCCGGGATCGCAAGGCACCAGACAGTCACAATCAAGAAGCGCTTCATTGCTCAGTTTCCATCACGGCAGCTTTTGGCGGCAGCGGCGAGAAGTAGCCGATCAGCAGCAACATCACGCCGATACCGATGAACGACACGATCCGCTCGATACCCGTCACGTGCGACAGGTCGAACAGGAACAGCTTGACGACGGTCGCCGCCAGCAAGGCGCCGCCGACGAACCAGAACAGGCGGCTCGCCCGGCGCGTCGCCCAGATCATCATGGCCAGCGCGCAGACCGTCCAGAATACCGAAACGGACGCCTGCACGAGCATGGAGCGCGACATGTCGTCGAACTGGTACGGCACGCCGGTCCAATGATGCAGCGTACGCAGCAGCATTGCATTGAGCCAGATGAAGCCCGTCACGCCGACCACTGCCTGCAACGGCACACGATATTCGCCGATCGGCACGCCGAGGCGGCTGATGCGCACGAGCCACACCGCCGCCAGCGCAAAAATCACCGCCTGCACCAGATCAAGGGGATTGAGCAGCGGCAGACGCGCCCACGCGCCGCCGTCCTGGGTCAGGTTCGCGTAGAAGGTCCACGCCCACATCACCAGCACGAGCGGTGTCGAAGCGCGCGCGCACAGCCGCACGATGCTGTCGCGCCGCGCGAGCCATAGTCCGGCAAAAGCAAACGCGCTCCAGCCGACAAGGAACACCTGCTGCAGATTGAACGATGCCAGCACGGCGTCGACATCGTACGCGGCGTGAAAACGATGGTGCAGCGTACGCAGCAGCAACGCGTTGAACCACAGGAAGAGCGTGGCGAGCACGGCGTAATCGAAAGCCCGCGGATGCCAATGCAGGCCGAGCGCGCGCAGACGCCGCAACCACACGGCGAACGCGACGAACGCGAGTATCTGCGCGACATCGAGCGGATTCACGAGCGGCAGCCAGAAAAGCGGCGCGGCGCTGCCGTCGCTGACGACGCTCGCGATACTCCACGCCCACAGCAACGCGGCGAGAGGCGCCGCGCCCCACACCTGATAAGCCTGCGTGAAGCGCCCGACCGGCCAGCGCAGACGATGCCCGGCACCTGCCACCAACAGCAGCAGAATGCCGAAACCATAGGCCCACGCGCTCCAGCTCCACGCCCCTTCGGGCACATAGACGCGCAAACCCCAGTAGCCTTCGAGCGCGAGGAGCGCGGCGGCGGTCCAGAACATCAGCGTATGGAGCGGCGCGAGCACACTGTCGCCGACATCGCGCTGCTGGCGCCGCAGCAGTGCGTAGGCGAGGACAGCCACGATCGCGCAAACCAGCCAGCCGTAGCCGCTGACCGGCGCCATGCTGTACATGAACAGGTTCAGCACCAGCAACGCAAGGACCGGCACCAGTGCCAGCGCCGGCCACTCGGCGAGCGGCCAACGCAGCCTGCGGCGCGCGCCATGCGCGAGCCAGCCGGTCAGAACGGCGAACAGCGCGACGAACGCGTTCTCGAAACGACCGCGATCGTAGGACAGATGGGCATGCGCATACTCGAAGATTTCATGGACGCCGCCCAAAACCCACCACAGCAGCCCCCAGATTGCGGCGACAAGGCCGACCTGCGGCATCCACGCGTGCCACGCGCTCGCTTCGCTGCGGCCGTGCAGGCGCCATCCCGTGAAAATACTGGCGAGCGCGATCAGCGCCGTGGCGATATAGGCGCCGTTCAGGACCGGCCAAACTTCCCTGTAATCGACCTGCGTTCCCGGGCCGGCGATAAACGCGCAGGCCGCGGCCAGTTGCAGCAGCAAGCCGAAACCGAACGCGCCGAGGCGCCGCTGGCGCACGCCGAGCCAGGTGATCGCGGCGCCTTCGATGGCCCACGTGGCGCTCGTCGTCGGGCCGCTGAAAGCGAGCGGCACGGCCAGGGTCGCGAAGATCACGGCCAGCGCCAGCATGGCTTCGAACAGCATGCCGAGCCGCTCGCGGCGCCGCGCCAGCCAGGCGGCGATCGCGAGGTAGAACGCGGCCAGCGCCACCGCGCTCCACGCCAGGCCGAACCCGATGTTTTTCATCAACGCGGCTTGCAGACCGATCGCGACCAGCGGCGTACCGAATACCAGCGTACCGTCGACGTAATGCCTGAGTGCAAGCTCGCGGCGCGCCGCATACAGCAACGCAATGCCGACGTACATGAGGAAGAAAAGAATCAGGAACGGCTCAGTGCTGGCGAGCAGTTCGGGTCGGTAGGCCGTCACGCCCCACACGGCACCGATCGAAAACGTGAACACGAACCCGAGCAGATTCAGCGGACGCCACGCCTTGAACCACGCGATCGCGAAGATCCCGGCGTTGAGCAGCGCGTAGTAGCTGAACAGCATCACATGACTGCCGCCGCCGGTCGAGAGCAGCACCGGCGCGAGAAACCCGCCCGCGCTGCCCATAAAGGCGAGCGACGACGCGTTCTGCCGTACCGCCAGAAACGCGCTCAACGCGCAGATCGCGATCATCAGCGGCAGTGCCGCGCCGGCCGGCAACAAATGGTAGAGCCTGGTCGCGGCGAACACGGTCAGATACAGCGCGCCGACCCCGCCACCTTGCAGGACCAACCCGTACGCGCCGCGACGCTCGCCGATGCGCCAGCCGAAGCCGAGCAGGACGGTCGCGGCGAGCGCGACGCCGGCAAGGCGGAATTCGATCGGCAGCAGACTATTGTCGGCCGCGTACTTGAGCAGGAAGGCGATGCCGAAGAACAGCACGACGATGCCGACCCGCACCACCGCGTTGCCGCCAAATAGCCAGTCGCCGCCGGCTTTGAAGAGGCGTTCGGCGAGACCCGGGCCCTGCGGCGGTGCTGGCGGCTGCGGCGGCGTAGCTGGGATCAATTCAGGCTCGAGCGGCGCAACCGGCACTGCAGTGCTGGTGTCGGCCGACACCAGCGGCGTTGCCGCGCCGACGCTCGCCGTAGAATGCATAGCCGCCGGCTGCGCCGGCGCGACTCCAGACGCATGATTTTGCGTTTGGGCTGTTGCAGTGGCGGGAGGCATCGCGTACGGATGCGGCACGGTCCCGGGCGGCTTCGGTGTGAACGTGGGAGGCTGAGCGCTCGCGGCTTGGTCGGCGGACGCGGCGGGGGTGGCGCCGGCGGTCGCTCCAGTAGTGGCGCCGCTGCGCAGTTGCCGGATTTCACCGCGCAGCGCGACGATCTCGCGTTCGAGACGCTCGACACGCGCGGCCAGTTCGCCGGGTGGATTCCAGCTATCGGCCGTGGCCGGTTTAGCCGTAGCGTCGCTTGGCGCGCCGTGAGGCTTTTTCGCCAGCATGCGCGCCAGCGCAAAACCGGCGAGCGCACCCACCACTGCTCCGTTACCGATCGAAAAGTCGTTCGACAAGGCGGTCACCATGCCGATCACCGCGCCGAGCACCGCTAATATCCAGCTCATCGCATCCCTCTTATTGTCTTCTATCGAGATCCGTTTAGTCGCACGGATTAATGCGCCTATATTGTGCGAGCAATACGGCGAAAATCGGCGCGCAGAATACCATGTTATCCGAGCCGTCGAACCCTCGAACAAACGAAATCGCATACCAGCGGATATCCCGCAATGCGTACTGATTTTTACTGCCGGATAACCGCCGGCATCCGCACGATTTCTCCACCCGCACTGATGGATGGAAGAAGCCGCTATCGCGCTGGCACGTTAGCCGGCGCGCCGCAAGTGCCCTCGCCATAGAAGCCGCACCGAGCAAAACGAACTTTTAATTAGACAGTCCGCGCGGAACGCGAACCTGGATAAGCGGCTGCGCAATATCAACTGAATCGGATATCGTCTGATCCTTGCGCCACTCGTTTGAGTTCAGCATATCGGTCGCGAATTTTCCGACATTTCAATTGGCACGACATGCGTCGCGCAGCAGATTAAACACCGAAACGAGTGCCGCCGAACGGGCGCGGCAGGCGATCCGGCGCGCAACTTGCTCGCGCAGCAACAGCGCCAACCATGTCAAAATTCGGGATTGGCCACCGCGCCTTCAATCTCCGCCCATTTCATCCAAGGAAGCTTCAGTGGACATCAACAAACAGATCGCCGCCCTCACCGCGTCGGAACTCCAGACCGCCGGCGCGAGCCAGGCAACGGCGATTGCGGTCAGCGTGCTGCTGCGGCATCTGCGCTCGCCCGAACTCGCGAAATTGCTGACTTCGGCGTTCGAAAACCACCAGGCCGTCATGCTGCAGACGCCCTGGCCCGATCAGATGCTGCAGGCGTTCGAATCGACCCGCCGCTTTCTCGAAGGCGCCGCGCAAGCCGAGTTGCCCGGCACGGCACCGCAAGCGCCGGGCGCCTGAGCGCTGCCCGATACGGGACGCACGAGGCGCACCGGGCCGGAAAAAACAAAAAACCCCGTCAGTCCAAAGACTTAACGGGGTTCTCTGCCACATGAATGGTGCGAGGGAGGGGACTCGAACCCCTACACCATTGCTGGCGTCAGGACCTAAACCTGGTGCGTCTACCAATTTCGCCACCCTCGCAGCCGGGTAAGACGCTGTGCGTCCTGCCCGATGTCCTGCATGCCCGCGGCGCGCTTGAAAACGCGCGTCCGAAAGCGTAAGCGCGAGATTCTAACCGATTGATTCGCGCTTGTCTGCATCTGGCCGGCGTCCGTCCGAAGGGCATCAATAAAGGGCGTCGATGCTACAATTTTCGGCTAAACGCACGCATGCCGTACCCCCTCTTCGCGTGCCCTTCCCCACATTCCAATTCAGTGAATTTCGACGAATATTGCCAGCAAAAGGCGGCGCCGCCCGGATCGAGCACTTACTATGCGCTTCGGCAGGCGCCCGCAGCAAGCCTGCCGCTCCTGACCGCGTTGTTCGCGCTGCGCCGCGAGTTCGAGGAAACGGTTCAGGAGATCAGCGACCCGGCTATCGGCCGCACCAAACTCGCGTGGTGGCAAAACGAGATTGCCGCGTTGGCTTCGGGTTCGCCGTCGCATCCGGTTTCAAAAGCGCTGACGGCTTATTTGCCCGATGTCAAAACAGAATACTCAGCGTTGCAGGCATTGCTCGCCGGTTTTGAAATGGACCTCGACCAGGCGCGCTACCTCGATTACCCGAATCTGCGGCGCTATCTGCAAAGCGTCGGCGGCACTTTCGCGTCACTGGTGGCGCGCGCGACGGCAAAAGACACGGCGCAGGCGTCGAACTGGTCCGCACCGCTCGGCGAGGCGCTGCTGCTTGCGCAGTTCGTCGCCGAAACCGGCAACGATGCGCGGCATGGCCGCATCTATATTCCGATCGACGAAATGCAGCGCTTTAACGTCACCGCTGCCGATCTGATCAACCGCAAGTACACCGACGCCTTTACCGAGTTGATGCGCTTCGAAACGAAGCGCGCCCGCGATGCGCTGCTCGCCGCGCTCGCCGCGCTGCCCGCCAATGAGCGCCGCACACAGCGCATCCTCGTGGCGCACACGGCGCTGGCGTTGGCGCTGCTGGATGAAATCGAGCGCGACGGCTTTCACGTGCTGCATCAGCGCATCGCGTTGACGCCGATCCGCAAGTTGTGGATCGCGTGGCGGGCGAAGTAGGCGAGACAACGCTCGCTACCCTCGCCAATCGATCGTGAACCACCATCAGACGCGCAGCAACGGCAGCGGCTCGAACCGCTGCTGCAGGATCGCGGATGAATCGAGCCCCCACCACGGTCCCAGCACGGTGGCATAGAGCTGCCGGAAATCGATGCCCACGGGCAGATTACCGTTGCCGTCGAGGCGCGCGAGCACTGGCGGCACGCCATACAGCCCACCTCGCACGCGGCCGCCCATCACGAAATGCGGCGCAACGGTGCCATGATCGGTGCCGTTACTTTGATTCTCGCGCGGGCGCCGTCCGAACTCGGCATAAGTCATCACCAGCGTATCGTCCCAGCGGCCAAGCTCGACCAGCGCGGCCTTCATCGACGCAAATCCTTCCGCCAACTGCTTGAGCAGCGCCGCCTGCTGGCCCGGCTGGTTCTGGTGCGTATCGAAACCGTTCAGCGTCAGACGGATCGCCGCGACGCCCCGCCCGCTCTTCGGCTGTCCTTGTGGCGTGTCCCCCGCCCCAAGGGCGTTTCCTTCGGGGCGCAAGGGGACTTCCTTCGGGGCGTCGCCGGCGGCGAGCACCTGCATCGCGGTCTTGATCGAGGCGCCGAATGCGCCGCCCGGAAACGCCGTCTTCAATGACGCCGGCCCTTGCGCGGGACGCAGGCGATCGGCCGCCTTCACGATGTCGTTCTCGACGTCGAGAATGTGCGCCAACTCGGGATTGCGCTCGTGAAGCGATACCGGCGTGGCGAGACGCGAGGCCTTGATGAACTGTGCGGGATTGACCAGCGCAATCGCGCGCGCGCCGTTCGCGAGCGGTCCCATTTCGGCGCTGCCGATCACCACGCCGTCGGCGGCAAAACCGGCGGGCACCGGCGCCTGCGCAAAGGCACGCGTGAGCCAGCCCTCACGCAAATACTGGTCAGAACGCGACGCGGTGTCCCAGATCTCGATCGAGCGGAAATGCGACAGGTTCGGCTGAGCGTAACTGACGCCCTGGACGATCGCCAGTTGCCGGCTCTGCCAGAGCGGCATCAGCGGCTGCAACGACGGATGCAGCGCGGTGCGCTCATCGAGTTGAATCACTTGCTCGCGCTTGATGCCGATGTTCTTGCGCAACTGATAGTAAACCGGGTCGGCAAACGGAATCACGGTATTCAATCCGTCGTTGCCGCCTTTCAGTTCAACGAGGATCAGCAGATTGTTGTAGCCGCGATTCATCGGCGCGCCGGGCGCTGCGGGCTGCGCACCGAACGCGCGCGGCAACCAGAGCGCCACGCTCGCGGCTGCGCCCATCGAGAGAAAGCTGCGTCGTTTCATCCTGCACCTCGTTCGATTGTCAGGACCCGGGTCAGGGCATGAGTCGGGGACATGACTCGGGGCACGAGTCACGCCGCAGTGAATAGCCACGTCATGTCAACTGCTCACTTGAGTTGATACACCGGGTCCATCAACAACGCTTCCAGATAAGCGCTGGCTGTCGAGTCCGTTTCGATTGCATCGACGGGCGTCAGCGGCAGGACGGCATGCTGCAACTGAAGCTCCGCCGAGAGTCCCGGCTTCGCCGTCGGCGCGGTGTTGTAGTGCGCGAGCCACGTGTCGATATCGAAGCGTACGCCGCCCTGGCCGACGCGCGCCATTGCCCGCTGCGCCGGCGGATTCGCCTGCATGCCGCCCGCGCCACTCGCGCCGTCCATCGCGTTCTTTATGCGCCGCGGACCGGCAGCTTCGGTCGCGCGAAACAGTTGCTCGACGAATTGCTTGCGCGCGAGCAGCGTCGAGCCGTTGATCCAGGTCGTGCCGCCGGGCCACCCTTTGACGTTCGGCGGATAGAACAGGTTCTCGCCGAGCGTGCGAATCTGCGCGGCGAACGGCGCAGTGTTGTCGTAACCGATGTCGAACGCACGCAGTGTCCCGACCACGAACTCCACCGGCGATTTCACGAGGACGCCTCGATCGTCGTCGTTCCAGAACGCGTCGCTCGTGAAGAGCCCGCGCAGCGCCACCTTGATGTCATAGTGGCTCGCGCGAAACTGTGCGGCGATCGGCGCGATGCGAGCTTCGTCAGGCGTGTCGGAGATGAACTCGCGCCACAGTTTGCTCGTGACGAAGGTGGCGGTTTCCGGCCGCGCGAGCAGAATGTCGAGCACCTGATCGCCGTCGAACGGGCCAGTCTGACCGAGCACGGTCTTGTTGCCGTCGTCGTGCAGGTTGGAGCGCCAGACGTACGCCTCGGTGTCGGGGTCGAGACTCCAGCCCGTGTACGCACGCGCGGCTTCCGATACGTCTAGCTGCGCGTAGTGTCCTTCGCCGAGCGTGAACAGCTCCATCACCTCACGCGCGAAGTTTTCGTTGGGCTTGCCTTTGCGATTGCTCGCGCCGTCCAGGTACTGCAGCATCGCCGGGTCTTTCGCGACGTCGTGCAACAACTCGCCGAAATTGCCGAGCGCGTCGCGTCGCAACAGGATGTTCTGCTGCGCCATGTGCTGCGGAAACTGCACCTTGTCCTGGCCCGAAGTGAAATGGTTGTGCCAGAAGAGCGTCATGCGCTCGGTCAGCGGCGACGGCGTGCCCGCCATCTCACGCACCCACCACGCACGTAATATTTCGTAACGCTGGCCGCGCAGACGCTGCTCCTCGCGACGCTGATCGACGGTCCATGCCTTGCGCATTTCGCGCGTCGGGATCGGTTCGACAATCCAGTCGGGCATCGGCGTGACGGCTTCGGTCCGGGTGCTCGCCAATACTTTGTCGACCGCCTGTCCCCGCGTCAGCCCGACGTATTGCGCGAGCTCGGCGTTATCCGGCGCGAAGCCGACGCGCGTCAGGAAGAAGCGCGCGTCGTTGGCATCGAGGATGTCCTGCGCGGATGGAGAAGCTGCGAACGCAGCCGCTTGCGCGCGATGCTTGAGACGCGGCGCACGAGGCGCGCCTTGTTGCTCCGCCAGGGCCGGCACGCTGCACGTCACCGCCGCCGTTATCGTGGCGGTGACCGTGGCGGTGACCGCCAGCCATCGCGCATGCTTACCGCCTGTGAGCAATTTCATCGTCGATCATCCGGGTTCGCAGGACGTCATGGACAGGTATCGGCGCATGCAATGCGACATGCCCTATGGCGGCTCAACGGCAGACGGAAAAGGAAAGTTGACGGGGGAAGTGCAACGAAATCTTTCACACATGACGAACGCAACGAACGCAACTAGCGCGCCGCGGCCACGCGCATAAACCACTACCGCTTGTAGAGTTCGCGGACGGCGTCTTCGATGTGTTGACGTAACAGACGCCGTTCGTCGGGCGTCATATGGCCATCACGACGACGTTGATCCAGATCGGGGGGAACCGCGGTGCGCAAGATCACGTCTGACGCAGAGTGATCGGCGTTTGGGTTATGGCGATTGGCTTTGCTGTTGGCTGAGCGGGGCGCGCGCTCGCTCGCAACTCTGTCGGCGGAAGGCTGGGCGTGGGCGAGCCTTGGTCCCAGTGTGCCTGCAAGCGTACCGGCAACCGCCAGTGCAATCACGCTTAGGCGCACATTCGGCCAAACCCCTCCCTTCATGTTGTTCCCTTCGTGGCGCGGCAACCGGCTACCTCAAATGCGTATACAAACCCCGGTAACGAGCCGGGTGCGAGAGTTTTGTCGAGTGAAGTATCCACCGAACAGCCGCATTCAGTAAAGCAGTCTACCTTTGCATGCTTTACGCCGTGCCACAGTACGGGTAAATTTTGTAACTGACTGTAACCCGATAAATGATGCAACCGCGCGCTACTTTCTAATCGCGCTAAGATGCCGACCATGGAAACCAAAAACCCTTCGAAAATCCTCGTCGTCGACGACGATCCGCGCTTACGCGATCTGCTGCGCCGTTACCTTGGTGAACAGGGCTTCAATGTCTATGTTGCCGAGAACGCGCCGTCCATGAACAAGCTCTGGGTGCGTGAGCGCTTCGACTTGCTGGTGCTCGACCTGATGCTGCCCGGCGAGGACGGCCTGTCGATCTGCCGCCGCTTGCGCGGCAGCAACGACCGCACACCGATCATCATGCTGACGGCCAAGGGTGAAGACGTCGATCGTATCGTCGGGCTCGAAATGGGCGCCGACGACTATCTGCCCAAACCCTTCAACCCGCGCGAACTGGTCGCGCGGATTCACGCCGTGCTGCGCCGCCAGTCGCCGTCCGAGCTGCCTGGTGCGCCGTCCGAGACCACCGAAGTGTTCGAGTTCGGCGAGTTCGCGCTGAATCTCGCCACCCGCACGCTCACCAAGGCCGGCCAGGAAATTCCGCTGACCACCGGTGAGTTCTCGGTGCTGAAGGTGTTCGCCCGTCACCCGCGTCAGCCGCTGTCGCGTGAAAAGCTGATGGAACTGGCGCGCGGCCGTGAATACGAAGTCTTCGACCGCAGCCTCGACGTGCAAATCTCGCGCCTGCGCAAGTTGATCGAACCCGATCCGGGCAGCCCGCGCTTCATCCAGACCGTCTGGGGGCTTGGCTACGTGTTCATTCCCGACGGTGCAGCCTGAGTTTGTTCCCGCCTCCCGTTTTTGATTTCAGATAAGAAGGGCCCATGCGGATCGACCGGCGCCTCCTGACGCTCGCGTTCGGCGGCCTTTTCTGGCGGACCTTTCTGTTGATCGCGCTGTTGATCGCAGTCAGTCTCGCCGCGTGGTTCCAGAGTTTCCGGGTGATCGAACGCGAGCCGCGCGCGCAGCGCGTGGCGCTGCAACTGGTTGCCATCGTCAAGCTCACGCGCACCGCACTCCTCTATTCCGATCCCGACCTGCGGCGCGCGCTGCTGCAGGATCTCGAGAGCAATGAAGGGGTGCGGGTGTACCCGCGCGAAATCTCCGACAAGTACAAACTGCAACCCGACGAGTCACTGAACCGGCTGATCGAACACGACATTCGCGGCCGTCTCGGCGACGACACGGTGATCGCGCAGACCGTCAACGACATTCCCGGCGTCTGGATCAGCTTCAAGATCGACGACGACGATTACTGGGTCGCACTCGACCGCGATCAGCTGGACAACGCCACCGGTTTGCAATGGGCCGGCTGGGGGGTGTTCGCGCTGGCGCTGTCGCTGTTCGGTGCGGCGTTCATCACGAGTCTTGTGAATAGACCGTTTGCCCGACTTGCGATGGCCGCGCGCAAGGTCGGTTCCGGACAATCGCCGGAGCCGCTGCCTGAGCGCGGCATGGGCGTGGCCGCTGAAACCAATCGCAGCTTCAACCAGATGGTGCAGGACCTCGAACAGCTCGAGGCCGACCGTGCGCTGATGCTCGCCGGTATTTCGCACGACTTGCGCACCCCGCTCGCGCGGCTGCGGCTCGAAACCGAAATGAGTCCGTCCGACCAGCAGACCAAGGACGCGATGGTCGACGACATCGAGCAGATGGACATGATCATCGGCCGGTTCCTGGATTACGCTCGCCCGGTGCAACGCACGCCGGAACCTGTCGACCTTTCCGTCATCGCAGGAGAACTGGCCGCGCGAATGCAGAGCGAGGACAGCATGCGGCTCATCACGCGCCTCGCACCCTCGGCGGTGATCGAAGCCGACGAGACCGATATGCGGCGCGTAGTCGGCAACCTGCTGGAAAACGCGCGCAAGTACGGACTCAGCGATGGTGACGGCATCCCGCATGTGATTCTCGAAACACGAGTGTCGCACTCGCGGGTCGAGTTGTCCGTCGTCGACGAAGGACCTGGCATTCCAGAAGACCAGTTGGCGCTTGTCACACGGCCGTTCTATCGTGTGAATTCGGCGCGCACCCAGGCGAACGGCACGGGCCTTGGCATGGCAATTGTGCAGCGGCTGGTAGGCCGTTACCGCGGGGCGCTGCGCTTGCGCAATCGCACGCCAGGCCCGGGGCTCGAGGTCACGATCGAGTTTCCGCTGGCAAAAGGCGCCTGATCGGAAGCGGCTGCCGGTCGGGCCTGGATCAGACCGATAACCTATTGACGCGTTGAATAATAACTATCCGGGTTGTTAGAAAAAAACTATTGATAGCATAGTTCAATAGAGATATAGTCAAAACCATGTAACGCGCTCGTCGCGATGAGCTGGTAGGTTGATCAGGCTGTTTTTCCAACACACCTAGGAGTATCGGAATGAAAACCGTTGGCGACAAACTCGAAGCGTTCACCGTCACTGCTGCGAAGCCGGGCTTCAACACTCACGAAGAAAATGGCGCGTCGGCATTCGAAGAGATCACGGAGCAGTCGTTCCCGGGCAAGTGGAAAATCCTCTATTTCTACCCGAAGGACTTCACATTCGTGTGTCCGACGGAAATCGTCGAGTTCGGCAAGCTGCTCAAGGATTTCGACGAGCGCGACGCGGTGCTGCTCGGCGGCAGCGTGGACAACGAATTCGTGAAGCTGGCGTGGCGCCGTGAGCACAAGGACCTGAACAAGCTGAACCACTATTCGTTCGGCGACGTGAAAGGCGAGCTGATCGACCAGCTCGGCGTGCGCGACAAGGAAGCGGGCGTGGCGTTGCGCGCAACGTTCATCATCGATCCGGACAACACGATCCAGCACGTTTCGGTCAACAACCTGAACGTCGGCCGTAACCCGGAAGAAGTGCTGCGGATTCTGGACGGTCTGCAAACGGACGAACTGTGCCCGTGCAACCGCGCAGTCGGCGGCGCAACGCTGTAAGTATTGCAGCCGGAAGCCCGCTAAGCTTGAAAAAGCCGGCGGGCTTTTTTATCGACAACCGGATAGGAGATACCTATGGAATTCTTGTCTTCGATTAAAGTTCTTGTGCCTGACTACGCCAAGGACATTCGGCTTAACCTCGATGGGACGATTGCTCGTTCCTCCCTAGAGGGAAATGACGCGGTTGGGGTGGCTTTGGCGGCTGCGTTTGCTGCGAAGAGTACGGTTATTGTTGATGCGATTCGCAATGCGGGGGTTTTGTCTCCTGAGGAGACGAATGGCGCTTTGACTGCCGCCGCGCTGATGGGGATGAATAATGTCTGGTATCCCTATGTCGAGATGACCGATAACGCTGATTTGAAATCGCAGCCGGCGCAATTGCGGATGAATGCCTATGCTTCCCATGGGGGTGTCGATAAGCGGCGGTTCGAGATGTACGCATTGGCGGCTTCTATTATTGGCAAATGCCATTTTTGTGTGAAATCGCACTTTGATACGCTGGTCGCCGAGGGGATGAGTTCCACTCAATTGCGCGATGTGGGCCGCATTGCGGCGGTGGTCAACGCTGCCGCGCAAGTTATTGCTGCTGAAGGCAAATAGTTGTTTTTGCGCGCAGCAGCGGCTTTTTGCGGCTGCGCGCCAGTGGGCTTGCCTTCGGCGGCGGTATTTTTCTGTTCTGCAGGCCCACGGCATTGACATACGAAACAAGATCAATGCCAAAGGCAATAACCCAAATCAATTCCTGATTAACAAAACAACAGCTTGAGCTTCAATGCCCTCCCCTCTTCCGAGGTAACCAAGTTTCTCATTGGTCTTGGCTTTAACATTAACCCGCTCGACCGGCAGGTTAAGATCAGCAGCGATATTAGCCCGCATCCCCTCAATATGGGGAGCAAGCTTGGGCGCTTGCGCAACAACGCTACTATCGACATTAGCGATGGAAAACCCGGCCGCCTTCACGCGAGCAAAACACTCGCGAAGCAAAACCCGGCTATCCGCGCCAGCGAACCTGGCATCAGTGTCGGAGAAATGCCGCCCAATATCCCCCATTGCGGCAGCACCAAAAATAGCGTCAGTAATGGCATGCAACAGCACATCCGCGTCCGAATGCCCGAGCAGCCCGCGCTCATAAGGAATCGTCACGCCGCCGATAATCAACGGACGCCCCGGCACCAGCGCATGCACGTCATACCCCTGCCCAATCCTGAAATCCATATGCGTCAAGTCCGCTAATAAAAATTGAAATCCTGAATCAGGAAGCTGAAGGCCGGCAAAGAATCGCCTCGGCCAGATCGAAATCTTCCGGATACGTGACCTTGAAGTTCCGCAAGCTACCTTGCACCAGCTTCGGCGCGTGCCCGAGCCACTCGATCGCGCTCGCTTCGTCGGTCAAATCGTGACCGTCCGCCTGGGCGCGCAGAATCGCCTCGCGCAACATGCCGATGCGAAACATCTGCGGCGTCTGCGCCTGCCACAGACCATCACGTGCTTCGGTGCGGGCAATCCGTCCGTCGCTCGAGCCGGAGTCGATACGCTTTAACGTGTCCGCCACCGGCAACGCCATGATCCCGCCTACCGCGTCGTCCTTCAACGCGCCAATCAGCGTGCGGATGAGCGCAGGCGTAATGCCGGGCCTTGCCGCGTCGTGCACCAGCACCCAATTGTCGTCGCATGCGCCGAATTCGGCCAGCGCTTGCAGCCCGTTCAGCACCGACGCCTGGCGCGAAGCCCCGCCGCAGCGGCGCACGGCGAAACGCAAGCCGCCGAAGCGGCGGGCGTCGAAGTGCTGGTCGTCAGGCGCAATCACGACCAGCGTTTGCGCAAACTCGCTGCACGCGTCGAACGCGGCCAGCGAGTAATGCAACATGTCGCGGCCGGCGACAGTGCGATATTGTTTGGGCATCGCGGCGCCGGAACGGCTGCCTGTGCCAGCGCACGGAATCAGGGCAAATAGACGGGAAGTCACGAGTGCGGATGCCGCGAAGTCAAAGTAAAGGACGGATTTTATAATAGGTCCTTCGCATCCACGCCCCGACACGCGTAAACTTGCCGATCACGTGTGAGCCCGAGGCCGCCTTTTCTCTTCTATGCCAGACATCGCCGCATCATCGCAGTACTCCCCGCCCGTCGCGCTCGTCAAGCCCGGCCAGCGTTTCGCCTTCGACGGCACGCACGGCTCGTCCGACGCGCTGCTGATCGCCCGCTACCATCTCGCCTACCGCGAGAAGGTGCCGCTGCTGGCAGTCGTGTGCGAAAGCGCCGTCGACGCGCAGCGTCTGTCGCAGGAAATCGGCTTCTTCGCGCCCGAGGCGCGCGTGCGCTTGCTGCCCGACTGGGAAACGCTGCCTTACGACACCTTCTCGCCGCACCAGGACCTGGTGTCCGAGCGCCTCGCCACGCTGCACGACCTTGGCGAGGGCCGCTGCGACATCCTGCTGGTGCCCGCCACCACGGCCCTCTACCGGATGCCGCCCGCGTCGTTCATGGCGGCCTACACGTTCTCGTTCTCGCAAGGCGAGCGGCTCGACGAGGCCAAGCTCAAAGCGCAGTTGACGCTCGCCGGCTACGAGCACGTGAGCCAGGTGGTGCGTCCGGGCGAATACTGCGTGCGCGGCTCGCTGCTCGACCTTTTCCCGATGGGCTCGCCGCTGCCGTACCGGATCGATCTGTTCGACGACCAGGTCGACTCGATTCGCGCATTCGACCCGGACACGCAACGCAGCCTTTATCCGGTCAAGGACGTACGCATGCTGCCGGGCCGCGAATTCCCGTTCGACGAAGCCGCCCGCACCGCCTTCCGCAGCCGCTGGCGCGAAACCTTCGAAGGCGACCCGAGCCGGGCGTCGATCTATAAGGACATCGGCAACGGCGTGCCGTCGGCGGGCATCGAATACTATTTGCCGCTGTTCTTCGACGAAACCGCCACGCTGTTCCATTACCTGCCCGAAGGCGCGCAACTGGCCTTCGTCGGCGATCTGGACGCGGCGATCCGGCGCTTCACCAACGACACCCGGCAACGCCACAACTTCCTGTCGCACGATCGCGACCGGCCGATCCTCGAGCCGCAGCGTCTGTTCCTCTCGGACGAGGATTTCTTCGCCTTCGCCAAACCGTTCGCGCGACTCGTGCTGCCCACGAACGCAGGCGGCGGCTGGTCGCTTGCCTTGCCGAACCTCGCGATCGACCGTCATGCGGACGATCCGGTCTCCGCATTGCGCGCGTATCTCGACACCACGCCGAACCGCGTACTGTTCGCCGCGGAATCGGCGGGGCGTCGCGAAACGCTGCTGCAGCTGCTGGCCGACAATCACCTGAAGCCCACATCGAGCGACAGCTTCCAGAACTGGCTCACGGGCGATGCGCGTTTTTCACTAGGCGTCGCGCCGCTCGCCAACGGTTTTGCCGTGCCGGCGGACGGCATCGCGATCATCACCGAGACCGAACTATACGGACCGCTCGCGCGCCGCGCGGGGCGCCGCCGCCAGGAACAGGCGAGCAACGTCGATTCGATGGTGCGCGACCTGTCCGAGCTGAAGGTCGGCGATCCGGTCGTGCATTCGCAGCACGGCATCGGCCGCTATATGGGCCTCGTCACGATGGATCTCGGCGAAGGCGAAACCGAGTTTCTGCACCTCGAATACGCCGGGGAAAGCAAACTGTACGTGCCGGTCGCGCAACTGCACGTGATCTCGCGCTACAGCGGCGCCGATCCGGAAAGCGCGCCCTTGCACGCGCTCGGCTCCGGTCAGTGGGAAAAGGCGAAGCGCAAAGCGGCGCAGCAAATCCGCGACACCGCAGCCGAACTGCTGAACCTGTACGCCCGTCGCGCCGCGCGCGAAGGCCACGCGTTCGCACTCGAACCGAAAGACTACGTGAAGTTCGCCGAGAGCTTCGGCTTCGAGGAAACGCCGGACCAGGCCGCGGCCATCGCCGCGGTGATCGGCGATATGACGAGCGGCAAGCCGATGGATCGCCTCGTTTGCGGCGACGTCGGCTTCGGCAAGACTGAAGTCGCGTTGCGCGCGGCATTCATCGCGGTGATGGGCGGCAAGCAGGTGGCGCTGCTCTCGCCCACCACGCTGCTCGCCGAACAGCACACGCAAACCTTCACGGACCGCTTCTCCGACTGGCCGGTGCGGATCGCCGAATTGTCGCGCTTCAAGTCGACGAAAGAAGTCAATGCGGCGATCCAGCAGATCAACGAAGGCAGTGTCGATATCGTGATCGGCACGCACAAGCTGCTGTCGTCGGATGTGCAGTTCAAGCGGCTGGGGCTCGTGGTCATCGACGAGGAACACCGCTTCGGCGTGCGTCAGAAGGAAGCCTTGAAGGCCTTGCGCGCTGAAGTCGACGTGCTGACGCTCACCGCCACGCCGATCCCGCGTACGCTCGGCATGGCGCTCGAAGGCCTGCGCGATTTCTCGGTGATCGCCACCGCGCCGCAAAAGCGCCTCGCGATCAAGACCTTCGTGCGTCGCGAGGAAGAGAGCGTGATCCGCGAAGCGATGCTGCGCGAGCTGAAGCGCGGCGGCCAGGTCTACTTCCTTCACAACGAAGTCGAGACGATCGAGAATCGCCGGCAGATGCTCGAAGCGCTGGTGCCCGAAGCGCGAATCGCGGTCGCGCACGGCCAGATGCATGAGCGCGAACTCGAACGCGTGATGCGTGACTTTGTCGCGCAACGCGCCAACGTGCTGCTGTGCACGACGATTATCGAAACCGGCATCGACGTGCCGAGCGCCAACACGATCCTGATCCACCGTGCCGACAAATTCGGTCTCGCGCAGTTGCATCAGCTGCGTGGCCGCGTGGGCCGTTCGCACCACCAGGCGTATTCGTATCTGCTGGTACACGATCCGCAAGGTTTGACGAAGCAGGCGCAGCGCCGGCTCGAAGCGATCCAGCAGATGGAGGAGCTCGGTTCGGGCTTCTATCTGGCGATGCACGACCTCGAAATTCGCGGCACCGGCGAAGTGCTCGGCGACAAGCAATCGGGCGAGATTCACGAGATCGGTTTCCAGCTCTATACCGACATGCTGAACGACGCCGTGAAAGCGCTCAAGGACGGCAAGGAGCCCGACCTCACCGCGCCGCTCGCCGCGACCACCGAGATCAACCTGCACGCTCCGGCGATTCTGCCCGCGGACTATTGCGGCGATGTGCAGGAGCGTCTGTCGCTGTACAAGCGCCTTGCGAATTGCGAACATCACGATTCGATCGACGGCATTCAGGAAGAGTTGATCGACCGCTTCGGCAAGTTGCCGCCGCAAGCGCATGCGCTGGTGGAGACGCATCGTCTGCGGCTGGCGGCGAAGCCGCTGGGCATTTCGAAGATCGATGCGGGCGAAGCCGTGATCGGTTTGCAGTTCATCCCCAATCCGCCGATCGACGCGATGCGGATCATCGAGATGGTGCAGAAGCACAAGCACATCAAGCTCGCCGGTCAGGACAAGTTGCGCATCGAAACACGCAGCCCGGATCTGGCGGTTCGCGTCGCGACGGTGAAAGAAACCTTGCGCGCGCTCGGTTCACCGAGCCGCGGCACGGCCGCTGCTGCCGTCGCGCGATAACAGCGATAACACGATCGCGCGCAATAAAAAAACGCGCTGCGTCCAGCCGTTTTTTCGTTCATGCTGCGGTGCGCAAAACGCGCGCCGCAGCCGCCGCAGCATACGGCTGCCTATTTTTTGGGTATGATCGGAAGACTCAAATGCTGGAGTCCCGTCATGTCTCACGTCGCTGAATCAGCGCAGTCTTCGTCAACGCCCGCCTCCGCATCGAACACCGCCTCGCCTGTTTCGCTTCCCTGGGTCACCCGTCTCGTGTCGATGGACACGGTAAGCCGCAATCCGAATCTCGGCCTGATCGAAACCGTGCGCGACGAACTGCGCGCCGCCGGTATCGAAGCCACGCTCACTCACGACGAAAGCGGCAAATGGGCCAACCTGTTCGCGACGATTCCCGCACACGACGGCGAGACCAACGGCGGCGTGGTGCTGTCGGGCCATACAGACGTCGTGCCGGTCGACGGTCAGCAATGGGACAGCGATCCGTTCAAGCCGGAAATCCGCGGCGACAAACTATACGGGCGCGGCACCTGCGACATGAAAGGCTTCATCGGCGCAGCGCTTGCGCTGGTGCCCGACATGCAGCGCGCCAAACTCGCCAAGCCGATTCACCTCGCGCTTTCGTTCGATGAAGAAGTGGGCTGCGCGGGCGCACCACTGCTGATTGCAGACCTGATGAAGCGCGGCGTGAAGCCGGACGGCTGCATCGTCGGCGAGCCGACCAGCATGCGCCCGATCGTCGCGCACAAAGGCATCAACGCGTATCGATGCTGCGTGCGCGGCCAGGCGGCGCATTCGTCGCTGACGCCCAAGGGCTTGAACGCCATCGAATACGCCGCGCGCCTGATCTGCTACATCCGCGACATGGCCGAGCAGTTCCGCGAGCAAGGTCCGTTCGACGAGCTGTACGACGTGCCCTTCACCACCGCGCAGACCAGCACGATCATCGGCGGCAATGCGATCAACACGGTGCCGGCCGAATGCAGCTTCCAGTTCGAATTCCGCAATCTGCCCACGCTCGATCCCGCACCGATCTTCGCGCGCATCGATCAATACGCGCGCGAAACGCTGCTGCCGAAAATGTTGCGCGAGCATCCATCGGCTGCTATCGAGATCACCAGGATCGCCGCGGCGCCCGGGCTCGATTCGTCTGAACAAGCGGCCATCACGCAACTCGTGCGGGCACTGACCGCCGACCAGGACAAACGCAAGGTAGCGTACGGCACGGAAGCCGGGCTGTTCTCGCTGGCGGGAATTCCGAGCATCGTATGCGGACCTGGCGACATCCAGCAGGCGCACAAAGCGAACGAATTCGTCGCGCTCGACCAGCTCGTCGCCTGCGAGCGTTTCTTGCAGAAATTCATTCACAGTATGTCTGTCGGCGCCCCGGAGGAAGTCCCGTTGGGGGACGCACACGCGCGCTGAAACTGAGCGGCTCGAAAAGAGTCCCACGCATACCGACAAAAACCACGCCCACGCCATGTCAACCGCCACGCCGCAGCACACCGACCACACGATCGACGGCGAGCCGATCCCGACTCTCGACGACATCGCCACACAGCATTTCGCGCTGACGCCGTGGGTCACGCGAACGCCGGTGTTCGACCGGCTCGACTTTCCGTCGCTGGAAGGCACGGTGGTGAACTTCAAGTTCGAGCTGCTGCAAGCGGGCGGCAGCTTCAAGGCGCGCGGCGCGTTCACCAACCTGCTCGCGCTCGACGAAGCGCAACGCAGCGCGGGCGTCACCTGCGTGTCGGGCGGCAATCATGCGGTGGCGGTCGCCTATGCGGCGCAGCGGCTTGGCGTCAGTGCGAAGGTGGTGTTGTTCCGCACGGCTAATCCAGCGCGTGTCGCGTTGTGCCGGCAGTACCGTGCCGAGATCGTGTTCGCGGAAAATCTCGCCGAAGCCTTCGAACTGGTGCGCCGTATCGAGGCGGAGGAAGGCCGCTACTTCGTGCATCCGTTCAACGGCTATCGCACGGTGTTGGGGTCGGCCACGCTCGGCTACGAGTGGGTCACGCAAACGCCCGACCTCGAAGCGGTGATCGTGCCGATCGGCGGCGGCGGCCTCGCCGCCGGCGTTGCCACGGCAATGAGGCTCGCGAATCCACGTGTGCATGTGTACGGCGTCGAACCCGAAGGCTCGGATGCGATGGGCAAGAGCTTCGCCGCCAATCACACGGTCAAGATGGGCCACATGCACAGCATCGCCGATTCGCTGATGGCGCCGCACACCGAGGAATACAGCTACGAACTCTGCCGCCGTCACATCGACCAGCTCGTCACCGTATCCGACGACCAACTGCGCTCGGCCATGCTGACCTTGTTCGGACAACTGAAGCTCGCCGTCGAACCGGCCTGCGCCGCAGCAACCGCAGCGCTGCTCGGACCGCTGCGCGAAAAGCTGCAAGGCAAGCGTGTGGGCGTTCTGCTATGCGGCACCAACACCGACCCGGTCAGTTTTGCGGCGCACATCGAACGGGCTCGCGCGCTAACGCCGGAGTTTCCGGCTTAGTTTCCAATTAACCCAAATTAACAATCCAGCACGCCGTTCCTGACCAAAAGACTGGCCTATCCTCATGAGATTGGTATCATTCGGGGATCAATTTTCAAGGGGGAACCTCTATGAGCATGGTCAAGGAATTTAAGGAATTTGCCCTCAAGGGCAACGTGATGGATCTAGCCGTCGGGGTGATTATCGGCGGCGCATTTTCCACCATCGTCAATTCGATTGTTAAAGACCTGATCATGCCCGTTGTCGGGGTCGCCACCGGCGGTCTCGATTTCTCCAATAAGTTCATCCGTCTGGGTGATATTCCGGCCAGCTTCAAAGGCAGTCCGGAGTCGTATAAAGACTTGCAGACGGCGGGCGTCGCCGTGTTCGGTTATGGCTCGTTCATCACCGTCCTGATCAACTTTCTGATTCTTGCATTCATCATCTTTCTGATGGTCAAGTTCATCAACAATCTGCGCAAGCCGGCCGAGGCCGCACCGGCCGAGCCGCCGGCGCCGCCGGAAGACGTGCTGCTGCTGCGCGAAATCCGCGATTCTCTTAAGAACTCGTCGCGTTAAACATTCGACCCGGCATTCGACCCGGCGTCGCGAGGCGCCGTCAGCCGGGTCCAGTAAAAAGGCCTGCTGCGATCGACTCGCAGCAGGCCTTTTTTATCGTGCGCTCAACCTACCCTCAGCACACTCGTGAATCATCCGGCGCGCCAGGTGTCTTCCCCGGCCTTCCGGCTCACCGCGCTTTCGATCATCGTTTCAAGCTGGCCGAAATTGACCGGCTTGGTCAAATGCGAAGTGAAACCGGCGCTCAGACAACGGCGCACGTCTTCGTCGGTGCCGAAGCCTGTCAACGCGATCGCGGGGACGTCCGAATGTTCGCGGAACGCCTTGATGAAATCGAGACCGGTGCCGTCGGGCAAGCCTACGTCGCTGACCACCAGATCGAAGGTGCGCGCCTGGGTGGCGGCCAGCGCGTCGTCCACGCGTCCGACCACCGTCACGTCGTGTCCGAGGCTGCGAATCAGCTGTGCCATCACCTCGGCGGTATCGAGGTGATCTTCGATCAGCAGAATGGTCAGAAGGCCGGCCGAATGCACTTCAGCGGGCGCACTGGCGAGGGGTGCCTCGGCAGGTTTCGCGGCGGTCGGCAGCGTGATCGTGAAGGTCGCGCCGCAATGCGCGCCCGGGCTTTGCGCAACCACCGTGCCGCCATGCACGTCGGTCAGCGCCTTGGTGATCGCGAGACCGAGCCCGAGCCCGCCGAACTGCCGCGTCATGTTCTGGTTGCCTTGCTCGAATGCGTTGAACAGCTTGCCGATCTGTTCCGGCTCGATGCCGATCCCCGTGTCTTCGACCGAGATCTGCACGTGCATGCGTTCGTCGCGCGTACGCACGTAGATATGGCCGCCGTCCGGCGTGAACTTGGCGGCGTTGCGAATCAGGTTCCACAGCATTTGTTGCAGCCGTGCGCGGTCGGCCAGCACGTAGTGGTGCTGGGCGTTCTTGTGCACGTGCACGTCCTGCTGCTTGACCTGAATCTCGCTGCGAAACAGTTCGAGCACGCTGTCGAGCACATCGTGCACGTCGACGGTTTCCAGCGACAGACGCAGCTTGCCGTTCGCCACCCGCGTGAGGTCGAGCAGATCGTCGATCAGCCGCGCTTCGAGTTCGACATTGCGACGGATCATGCGCACGCTCGCGCGCGCCTGGTCGGGTAGACCGGGGATCATCTCGAGCACGCTGGCGCCGGCCAGCACAGGCGTGAGCGGCGTGCGCAATTCATGCGACAGCATCGCCAGAAAGCGGTCTTTCGCGCGGTTGGCTTCTTCGGCAGTCTGGCGGGCGGCCTGTTCCGACGCGAGCAGCCGTTCACGCTCCTCGATCGCCTCACGCTGCGGATGAATGTCCGTGCAACTGCCGAACCATTTGGTGACGTTGCCGTCGGCATCCCGCATGGCGACCACGCGGGCATCGAACCAGCGAAATTCGCCATCGTGGCGGCGAATCCGCAGTTCGTGCCGATAGTCGCCGGCACCGCTCCTCACCGCCTTGAGCCAGGTGCTGCGGATTTCCTCACGATCGTCGGCATGCACGGCGTCGAGCCACGCGAGGCCGTACGAACTGCTTTCGGCGAGCCCCGTGTAGTCGAACCATTGCTTCGAGAGAAAATCGCAATCGCCCTCCGCGTTGCTGGTCAGCACAAGGTGCGGCAATGCCTCCGACAAGGTCCGGTAATGCTGTTCGCGATCGCGCAGCAACAAGGCTTCGTCCGAGGCTTTCTGCAAGCGCACCTGCGACAGCACCCGCTCGACGGCTTCGGGCAGGTAATCGAGGTAATCGCCGGACTTGGGCACCACGTCGGACACGCCCGCGCGCAATGCCTCGATCACGCGGGATTCGTCGGTGAAACCGGTCACGAGAATGGCGGGAATCCGCACACCTTCAGCGCGCAAGCGGCGAAAGAAATCGAGGCCGGTCTCCGGCCCGCTCAACTGGTAGTCGAGCACCAGCAGGTCGGGAGAGCCGGCGGCGAGCCGCTCGCGGGCCGACTCGACACCTGCGCAGATCGCCACCCGGCAGCGGGCGCGCTCGAGCGACTTGCGCGCAAGCCGCAGGATGCCTTCGTCGTCATCGACTACCAGTACATACGCGGCGGGCTGCGTGGATACTTCTTCGGTCATGCGGAATCTTCTTTGGCTAGGTCTGATGTAGCTATATTGTCATGGCTGCTTTCGGGCGCCTTCCATGAGGCGCCCCTCACGGCGCCGCCAGCCGATGACCGGGCGGCAGCTTGACCACTTGCAGGAAAAAGCCGAGACGGCGCACCGCTTCGATGAACGCATCGTATTCGACCGGCTTGGTGATGTAGACATTGCAGCCGAGTTCATAGCAGCGCGCGATTTCGCGTGGATCGTCGGTCGTGGTCAGGACGATGACCGGCACCGCGGCCGTCTGCGGCGAATCTTTCAGGCGCCGCAACACCTCGAAACCATCTACGCGCGGCATCTTCAGATCCAGCAACACGACGAAATTCGTCAGATCTTCGCGCGGCGGATAAGGACTGGCAGCGGCGTCGGCCGGCGCCGGGCCGAAAAAATAATCGAGCGCTTGCTGACCGTCGCGAAAACGCACGAAACCGTTCGAAATGCCGGCGCGGCGCAAGTTGCGCTCGACGAGCGTTGCATGGCCGTCGTCATCTTCGATCAGCACGATGCTGACCGTCTCCCCGTGACTCATATGCCCTCCGTACCGACGATCTGGTTATGCATACTGCTTCTGGATAGTCCCACTGCGGGTCTCAATTCAATGGCGCGCCGGCTGTTCCGGCAGCACGACGAAAAAGGTCGACCCCGCGCCTTCCGCCGACTCCACCCAAACCCTGCCGCCGTGCCGCTCCGCCATCCGCCGCACCACCGCGAGCCCGATGCCCTCGCCGCTCGCGACGTCGCCGTGCAGACGCTGAAACGCACGGAACACCTTCGACATATAGGCCGCCGGAATTCCAAGTCCGTTATCGCGCACGTAATAGGTGCGGGTGCGCAGCGCGCGCGGCTCCAGTTCGTCCACGGGTTCCGGCTCCAGCGCGCCGATCTCGATGCGCCCTTGACGCACCGGGTCGAGATAGTTGAGCGCGTTGCCGATCAGGTTGCTGAAAATCTGCTCGATCGCGCCCGGGTCGCCCCACGCGGGCGGCAACTCGCGCACGGTGACGACCGCCGCGCGCTGGCTGATCGCGCCTTGCAGCGCATCGACCACCCGCCCCACCACCCGGCCGACGCTCACGCGCTGCCACTGATATTCGAGCCGGCCGGCGCGCGAAATGCGCAACAGCGCGTCGATGATCGCTGCGGCCCGCGTCACCGCGGTACGCAGATATTGCAAGGACTCCCGCACGTCGCCGTCGAGGATATGCACCATGCGCCGGTGCTCGGCGTGCGGCAAGCCGGCCGCCTCGACGGTGCTGTGCAGTTCGTCGCACGACACCTGTAACTCTTTTGAAAAGCCTTGCAGATTCACCAACGGGGAGCGCAGATCGTGCGACACGCTATAGATGAACATTTCGTTGTCTTGCGTCTCCTGGCGCAGCTCCTCGTTGACGCCCCCGAGTTCCTGCGCACGCGCTTCGAGCCGCGCTTTCAGCAGGGTCTGCTCGCCTTCCGCTTCACGCAGACGGGCGCCCGTCTGATGAAGCACCGCATCGAGTGCGGCGATTTCGTCGTTGCCGGAGAGCGGCGCCGCAAGCGGCCGCCCGTTGCCCAGCCGCTCGGCATTATCGGTCAGCACTTCCAGCCGCCGGCCGATGTTGCGCGCGAACACCACAGCAGTGGCCGCCCAGATCAGCATCGAGCCGATCACGGCGGCGATCAGCGCGTATTGCTGGCGCTCGCCCCGCCGCGCAAGGGACGCGTCGCGCTCTGCGTCGAGCCGCGCCGCTTCGTTGACGAACGCGGCAAGCTCGTCGCGAAACAGCGCGATCTGCTGGGGCAGCGCGCCGTTTTCCCGTGCAATGAACGCGTTCAGGCTGCGCCCCGCATGCAGGGCCTGCGAGATCGCGGCGGTCTGCGCGCGATACGTTTCGATCGCCTTTTGCATCTGGTGCACCCGCTGGACTTGCTGCGGCGTATCGCCGACCAGCGTCTCGAGGTGCGCAAGCCGGTCGCCGAGCTCGACCCACACTGTATGCCGGTCAATAAACGACGGGTCGCCGACGACCATGCCCGTGCGTACCCGCGCGGCCTGACGCAGCAGCGGATCGACGATGGCAGACGACTGATAGAGGATCTGCTTGCTGTTGGCGACCCACTGCGCGGCCTGCGCCGTCTGCTCCTGGGTATCGAAGACGACGCCCAGAAGCGCCAGCTCGACCACGCTCGGCACTGCAATCAGCAGCAGACCCTTGGTAAAAAGTTTCATGTTCGCCCAAGGGGTCACTCAGGCCGCGGCGGCACGCGCGGACGGCTTGCCGCCCGGCCTGCTGCCGAGCCGCGCAGCACTGGAGGCGAGCACGGCGCGATGCAGCCGGACGGGCCATTATCGACGCGAATGTGAGATATTTCAACGTAGAGGCAAGATGCGCGCGCCCACATAAAAATGACTTTTTTATTGATCACACATGTTTTTTCGACGGCGCGTGCGTCTATGATGGAGACAGATGTGCTGGGAAGGGAAAGCGCGCGGCGAGGCGGTTCGGCATGATTCGTGCGGGAGGCGGTGTGACGGCGTCGTCGTCGAATCACCGTGAATCCGGCCTTGTCGTATGCTATAAAAGATCGACGTGCGGCGCGCGAAGCCGGGAGTTGTCGCATGAGGACGCTGCGTTTCTTGCAATTCTTTTTCAGGCGAATTTTTATGTCCTTCCCGAAAAAGCGTAGACGCGCGAAGGTGGACGGCGATGAGTCGTTCCTCGCGGTGCTGCGGCATTTCAAACCATTCGCTCAGCTCGACACCAAAATTGCGCGCGCTCGCGCGCAGGACGAACCGGTGCTTTATGCGCACGTGCTGCCTGGTCTCGATGTGCTCTTGTGCAGCGTGCGCGGCGCGCAGCCTCCTTATCCGGCGCCGGCCGAATTGCGGCGGCGTTGCATCGAGTCGATTACCAATGCGCTGGAGCAGCCGCTCGATGGGCTGGAAAATGGCGGGTATTGGTATGAGGCGGATGGCTTTGGATTTCTGGTCTTTGCCAGCCGGGCGAGAGGTAAGATCCTGACGGAATTTGGCGCTACCCGGGTCGGTGGCGCGCGCCGCGGGGTTCGGCGGCAGGACGCCGCCGGGGATGCCGCTCCGCGGTCTTTAAGGTAAGGTTTTTGCCCCTCGAATGCGTTTAGTTTCTGTCAAACAGAAAACCTCAACTCCCCTTATATTCAGCCGCATCAACCGCATTACCCGGCGCATTGCCCGGCGCATTGCCCGGCGCATTGCCCGGATTACCCGGCGCCAAACCAGCGGGTTTCTTTCCAGCCGCAGCAGGCGCAGAACCCGATTTGGCGCCCGGCAAACCGTCCAGTGAAATCGCCGCCTTGGGCTTCTGCTTCTGCCCCGGAGGCGGCGCGGTCGGCGCCTGACGCACCTGCGACAGCAACCGATTACAAGCCAACGGCTTACTATTGCTGGGCGCAAGCAACGGAATCAACGCGGCAAACGGATTCATCAATCCAAGCCCGACAACGGCGCCGCCTCGCAATGCCAACGCGGCAGCATTGACCCCGACATGGGGATCCTTGAAGGTCCCCTTCACATACAACGGCGAGCGCAGCGAAAACACCCGGAAACCCTTGGTATGCGGATGCACGCCAAGGTCCATCGATTCATCGCGCAAATTCACGTCGCCGTCGATGTTGATCACCGCATCGTCTGTATCGAGCGCGAAGACGCGTGAATTCAGAATGCCGTTGGTCGCCACAAAATCGGCCGCGGCGCAGTTGATCTTCACGTCGCGATTGCCGAACAGTTTTTCATACACGACGTTCGCCACGTTCAGCCCGGCCGCCTCCATCAACAGGCGGCTCACCGTGCCGTCGGTGACCAGCGCCTTCACCTCGCCGTTCGAAGTCGCAGCCAACGCCGCCGGCGAATTGCCGGTCGCGGTCAACGCGGCATCGCCGTTGATTTCTCCAAGCGCGTTTTGCATCGTCTTGAAGTTCGGAAACAGTTGCTTGAGCTTCAGATGCCGCGCCGACGTAGAGAAGCGCCCCTTGAGCGGCACCGTGCTGCCGTCCAGATGGATGTCGGATGCGAGCGAACCGCCGGCCACGCCGAACTTCAACGGCTCCAGCGACAGCACGCCGTCGGCCAGGACGACGTGCGTGTACAGATCGGTGATCGGCAGGTTCACGTCCTTGACGATGCGGCGGCCCGTGAATTTCACGTCGGCGTCGATTGCCTTCCAGCGGTCGGTGCGAAATTCTTCGACCGGCAATGCCTTGCCGCCCGGCTGGCGCGTCGCGTCACCGCGCCGGGCCTTGCTCGCGTTCGAGTCCGCGCCGATCACCGGCGCCAGATCGGCGAATTGCAACAGATGCGACACCAGTTCCCCCTGCAACAGCGGACGCGGCTCGCGCGCCGTATAGATCAGCGAACCATTCAGATCGCTGCCGCCTACCCGGCCGGTAAAATTCTCATACTTGAAGATATTGCCGCCGGCCTTGAACTGACCGACGAGACGCCCCTCGGTCGCGTACGGCGGCGTTTCCGGCAAGGTCACCCCGGTCAGCGAATAGAGCCGCGCCATGCTGTCGCCTTGCAGCCAGAGACGCAGATCGACCGCAGCGAGATGCGCCGGATCGGTGATCGTACCCACCAGGCCGACACGCAGATCGCCGGTCTTCACATCGGCTTGCACCGGAAATGGCCGGTTCGCATCCTGCAGCGCCAGCACGCCGCCGACCTTGCCGCTGCCCGACAGCGGCGTCTTGTTGTAGGTGCCCTTGATGGTCCAGCCGATCGCATACAGCGGAGTCGCCGGCCCGTGGCCGCCTGCCGTGCCTGCCGTGCCTGCCGTGCCTGCCGTCCCGCTGGTGGGCGACGCTAATGCAGCCGCTGTGCCGCTCGCTCCCTTGTTCCCCCCCTCACCTGCGCCCTTCGAACCGCCGGCAACCAGCGCTTCCGAGGCTCCCGAGCCGCCCGTGCCCGCCTTCGCCCACGAAGCATTGCCATCCGCCGACGAAGCGCCGGAAGCCGCGGCCGCGTTAACCTGCGCGGCAAGCTTGCTCGCGCCCGCCTTGCCGACCGCTTCCGCCGACGCGCTGCGTGATGCCGCTTCCTGCTGCTTCATCGCCTCGCCGATCGGAATCGGCTGGCCGAGCGTATCGATGACGGTCTGCATCTCGATTTTCTTCTGCTGGTCCGACAGCACGACGCTACCCTTCGCAAACGCGATGTCGTGCAGATCGAGCTTCCATTCCGAAGGCCCGGTCGAAGCGGGCAATTTGAAGGTCCAGTTATTGCGCCCGTCGAGCAGGCGCTCGAGGTCGACCGAAGGATTCACGAGGTTGATCGCAGGAATCACGATGTCGTGCGCAAGCAGCGGCAAGACCTTGACCTCGAAGTCGATCTCGTCGAGCGTCGCGAAGTGCGGCTGTTTGCTCCAGCCCGGATTGCCCACCGTGATATTGGCCGCGGAGAAACGCGGCCAGGGCACCCAGCCCCGCCAACCGGTCTCGCCCACCGGATGCCGCCATCCAACCGTCAGATCGCCGGTGATCGCGAACGGCCGGCCGATCGCCTGCGTGACTTTGTCGTTGACCCACGGCCGAGCCCGGTTCCAGTCAAAAGTCAGAATAAAAACCGCCAGCGCAGCAATCAGAACGACGATGATCCCCATCAGCCATGCGATGATTTTCCCGATCCGTCTTCCGATTGTGTTCGACACTGCCATTGAGGGCCCCGCGGTTTCTTCTTGGTTATGCAACTGACAGCACGTATCGTGCCTGATAGTTGTCGTTTTATCATGCCGCACGGCTCGGATGCACGTAGCATGCAACGGGAAGGCCACGGCAGCGTCACGGCAGTGCCTCAAAAATGCCAAACCCCACAACGATTTCACTCATGAACGATATTCCCCTGGTCCTCGCCGACGGCATCGCCCGGCGCGACGCGCTACGCGGGCAAACGCTCCTTCAACCGACCCATTTCGCCTTGCTGGCAGGCGACCGGGTCGCGGTCACCGGTCCGTCGGGGTCCGGCAAGAGCGTGTTTCTGCGCACGCTCGCCCTGCTCGATCCGCTCGATGCGGGACGCATCATGTGGCGCGGCGCGCCGGTCGCGCGCGCCGCCATTCCGCGTTACCGGCGCAACGTCGCATATATCCGGCAGCGGCCCGCGCTGCTCGACGGCAGCGTCGAAGACAATCTGCGCTATCCGTTCGAGCTGCGAACCTATCGCGATGTCCGCTTCGACCGGGCGCGCGCGGCGAGCCTCGCCGCCCAGGCCGGGCGCGGCGGCGATTTCCTCGACAAGCGCGCGAGCGAACTCTCGGGTGGCGAGGCGCAGATCACCGCGCTGATCCGCGTCCTGCAACTCGCGCCCGACGTCCTGCTGCTCGACGAACCGACGGCCTCGCTCGACCCGGAGTCGTCGCGTGCGATCGAGGGCCTGGTGCACGCGTGGTTCGATGCCGAGCCGGGCCGGCACGCCTCGGTGTGGGTGTCGCACGACCCGGCGCAAGCCGTGCGCATGAGCGAGCGGCATCTGACGATGCGCGCCGGCGTGCTCGACGAATCGGCCGTGACCCAGGCTCAACCGGAGCTCGACCAATGACATTGCAGAATCTGAGTCTCTGGGACGTCGCGATTGCCGCGTTGCTGATCGTCGTGAACGGCGTGGTATCGGTGGCGCTCAAGCTGGATCTCGAACGCAAGCTGGCATGGGCGGCAGCACGCACCGTCTTGCAGTTGCTCGCGATCGGCTATGTGCTCGGCTGGGTGTTCCGCTATGACCGCTGGTTCGTGGTGCTGCCGCTGATGATCGTGATGACGCTGATCGCCGGCTTCGCGGGCGCGCAGCGCGGCAATCGCACCTATGCCGGACAACGTGCGGACAGCGTGCTGTCGATCTGGGTCAGTTCGTGGCTGGTGGCGGCGGTGGGACTCTTCGTCGTGATCCGCATTCATCCGTGGTACGAGCCGCAGTATGCGATTCCGATCCTCGGCATGATCCTCGGCAATACGCTGACCGGCGTGTCGCTCGGCATCGAACGGATGACCGAGGAGCTGACCGCGCGGCGCGACCGCGTCGATATGGCTCTCGCGCTGGGCGCGACGCGTTGGGAAGCGGCGCAGGCGCCGGCGCGGCAAGCGGTACGCGCCGGCATGATGCCGACGCTGAATCAGATGGCGGTGGTCGGCGTGGTGAGTTTGCCGGGCATGATGACCGGCCAGGTGCTGGCGGGTCAGTCGCCGTTGCAGGCGGTGCGCTATCAGATCGTGATCATGTTTCTGATCGCGGCATCGTCCGCGTTGGGGACGGTGGGCGCGGTGCTGCTCACCTACCGGCGGCTCTTCTCCGCCGAGCACCGGTTTCTGGCCGCGCGGCTGGTGGAGCGGCCGGCAGCGCAGCGTTGACTATCGTCTCCCCACGCACGACTCAGCGATCCGGCGATCCGGCGACTCGGCGACTCAGCGACTCAGCGCTTTGCCGTCACCGCCACCTGGGTGCCGTCGGTGAGCGTCAGCGTCCTGGTGCTGCCGTTGGTCGGCATCGTAAAGCGCAGGATCTGGCTGAGGCTCACGTCGTTCGGACACTTGAGCGTTTTGCCGCCGCTCGTCACGGTCTTGACGCCGTGCGGCGTCTGCGCCTGGAAGCTCAGTTGCACGGTCGCGGTGCCGTCGCCGGCGACCACGGGCGCAAAGCGGATCTGCGTCTGACGAATCATCGCGCCGTTGGCGTCGACCGGCAGCGATGCGTAATTCGGACATGTGTCCGTCGCGGGAACCGGCCCACCCGGCGGCACGGTCTTCCACGTGAAGTCATCCGATTCGCCGGAACGGATCGTACGCGTTTCCTGTGAATTGCCGAACTGTTTCGATGTGACGCGAACCGTGTAGCGGATCGGACCATCGGTGGCGGCTTGCGACGTGACCGTAATCGGCGTGGCCGCATGGGCCACCGGCACGAGCATGCCGGGCGCCAGAGCGCAGGCGAGAGAAGCAACAACCGAAACGGCGGAAAGTCTGAAGCTCATACTGTCACCTCGTTGTTGTGCCGCTGCGCGCCCGCTTAAGCGCTACTGCCCGACTCGCGCCTGATGGCGACCGGCCGGGCGAACCACGAGACACGCAACTGTTTTAGCATGATGCCCTGCCAGTCTAACGCCAAGCGGCCACGCGCGCGCTTCATACGAATCGGGTGTTAACCCGCTTGCGGCGACGCGTTTTCTGCGCGTGAGATTCGTCGCTGTCCCTTGCTGCGTCCCCGCATAGGCTGCTCTCCAAAAGACACATGGCCGGCGGCGCATTGATGCGACGCCGGCCATGCTCAATCATCGGGCTGCGCGGCTTAGAAGCCCGTCAGCACCAGCTTGCCGATCACGCGCCCCTGTTCGAGCAGTTGATGCGCGCGGCGCAGATTGTCGGCGTTGATCTTGCCGAGATCCTGACCGACTGTCGTGCGCAGCGTGCCCGCGTCGACCAGACGCGCCACTTCGGTCAACAGCTTGTGCTGCTCGATCATGTCGGGCGTGCCGAACATCGAACGCGTAAACATGAACTCCCAATGGAACGCGGCGCTTTTCGCCGTCAACAGTTCGACGGGAACCGGCTTACTGTTCTCGACGATCGTGCAAATGCCGCCTTGCGGTTTGATCACTTCGGCTGCTGCCGGAAAGTGCCTGTCAGTGTCGTTGAACATCAGCACATAATCGACCTGGTCGAACCCGAGCTTTTTCAACTGCGCGGGCATGTCGCCGAAGTGATCGACGACGTAATCCGCGCCCAGTTCCGTCGCCCACTTCGCCGATTCGGGACGCGACGCGGTCGCGATCACCTTCAGCTTCGCGAGTTGCTTCGCCAACTGGATGCCGATCGAACCGACCCCGCCCGCACCGCCGATGATCAGCACCGTGCGGCCTTCGTCCGCGCCTTGCGGCGATACGCCGAGGCGATCGAACAGCGCTTCCCACGCGGTGATCGCGGTCAACGGCAACGCGGCCGCATGGCTGAAATCGAGCGACGCCGGCTTGCGCCCGGCGATGCGTTCGTCCACCAGATGGAACTCGCTATTGGCGCCCGGCCGCGTGATGCTGCCGGCGTAAAACACCGGATCGCCGACCTTGAACAGCGTGACGTCCGGCCCGACCGCCGCCACCGTACCGGCTGCGTCCCAGCCTAGAACGCGCGGCTCTTTCTCGACGGTGTCTTTCGGGGCGCGCACTTTGGTGTCAACGGGATTGACTGAGATCGCCTCGACCTTGACCAGCAGGTCATGGCCGGTGGCTTCGGGTTTGCTGATCTCGACGTCGACCAGCGCTTCGGCTTGATCGATCGGCAAATAACGGTAGAGACCGACGGCTTTCATCACAGCTCCTGTTCATTCAGATGAGGTTGGACGACTGGCGAACCTGGCGGGCGGCGTCTGGTTGTATTGGCCGCCGATGCCGCCCGCGTTCGCATTGACGTCATCGTAAAGCGGCTCTTATTCTCATAAAACCATCATAATGACTGAAACATCTTTTTGAATTTCAGAATAATGGATCCTACTGACCAGCCAGCGCCATCCTTGTCCGGCGACCGCGAGCGCCTCGATCTGCTCGACGTCGCGCTGTTCGTGCGGGCCGCCTTGCTCGCCAACGTGTCGGCCTCCGGCCGCGAATTCGGCTTGTCGGCGGCGGTGGCAAGTTCGCGGATCGCGCAGCTGGAAAAGCTGCTCGGCGCGCGCCTGCTGCACCGGACCACGCGCCGCATCAGTCTCACTCAGGATGGCGAAGTGTTCATGACGCGCGCCCAGGCGCTGCTCGATGCTGCCGCCGCCGCGCGCGCCTCGGTCGGCCGCGCCCAGGCCGAACCGCAGGGCCGTTTGCGGGTGTCGATGCCGTCGTCGTTCGGGCGACAGCATGTGTCGCCGATGATCAGCGAGTTTCTGCGCCGCTATCCCGGCGTGAGCGTCGATTTGCGGCTGACCGATCAACTCGTCGATCTGGTCGATGCGGGCATCGACGTGGCGATCCGCGTCGGCGTGCTGAAGGATTCGTCGCTGGTGGCGCGGCGCCTCGCGGCGAACCGCCGTGTGATCTGCGCGGCGCCCGCCTATCTCGCCGCGCGCGGCACGCCGCATCATCCGTCGGACCTGACACAGCACGAATGCATGATCCTGTCGGACCAGCGCGACTGGGCGTTCGTGACGCCTGCCGGTCCGCTCGATGTGCGGGTGAGCGGGCGCCTCGTCACCGACAACGGCGAAGTGATCCGCGATGCGCTGCTGGCCGGCTTCGGCATCGCGCTCAAATCGACATGGGACGTCGCACCGTATCTGCGCAGCGGCGAGCTGGTCAGCGTGCTCGACACCTATCCGCTCGCGCAGCAGGTCGCCATCTGGGCGGTTTATCCGAGCCGCGCGTTCGTGCCGCCGAAAACGCTGGCGTTCATCGAGTTCCTTGCTGCGCATTTCGGCGATCCGCCGTATTGGGACACGGCGACTGACTGAGGCGCGCAGGCTCCGTCGGCTCGATAGCGCTCACTCCGCTCCGTCCAGACGGTTTCTCATCGCCGCCGTGATGCGCTGACGCGACTTCGCGTAGTCCGCCCAGGGGTCGCGTTCGAGGTCCGCGAGCCGCTCGTGCAGGTTCTCGATGTTCCATTGAGCGCCACCGGTGGTCGCGGCGACCTCGTCCCACGCGAGCGGCACCGAAACGCCCAGCCCCGGCCGGGCGCGCGCCGAGAACGCGGCGACCGTGCTCGAGCCGCGGTTATTGCGCAGATAATCGACGAAGATTTTCTGCTTGCGATTTTGCGCACCCATCCTGGCACTGAAGTACTTGGGCAGCATCGCCGCCATGTGCTGCGCGACGGCCTGCGAGAACGCCTTCACTTCGTCCCAGTCCGCCTGCCTCGCGAGCGGCACGACCACATGCAGCCCTTTGCCGCCGCTCGTCTTGCAGAACGACGTCAGGCCGAGTTCCTCGAGCAGCGAGCGCGTCAGTTGCGCCGCCTCGATCATCCTGTCCCAGCCTAGCGACGCATCGGGGTCGAGATCGAACACCATGCGATCGGGCTTGTCGAGCTTCGACGCCACGCCGTTCCACGTATGAAATTCGATCGTGCCCATTTGCGCGGCGCCGACCAACGCCTCGAGCGTATCGACGGTAATCAGCGGCGGATGTCCGGGGTCCAGTCCGGGATGCTGCGTGACGTTCGGAATCGCCAGCTTCTGGCTGTGCTTCTGAAAGAACAGTTCGCCGCCGATATCCTCCGGCGCGCGCACCAGCGACACGGGCCGGTCCTGCAGATGCGGCAGCATCCAGCCGGCGACCGATTCGTAGTACCGGACGAGATCGATCTTGCGTGTGCCGGTGCTCCTGTCGATCACGCGGTCGGGATGGGACACGCGCACACCGGCGACTTCGGACGCGATATCGGTTTGCTGTTGCACGTCGGCTCCTTGACGGGGTGCTTCCTGGACGATCTGCCGTGCCGGTTTGTCGCTGCGCAGACTGACGAACGACGCCTGCCGCACGATGCGCTCGCTGGTCCATTCGGCGAAATTGCATTCGCAGACGAGTTCCGGCTTGATCCAATGCACCGGCGTGCGGCTGCGTTCGCGCGGCTCGGCGGCGAACGGCATGCGTTGGGTTTCGAGCGCGTCGAGCTTGTTCCTGATTGAACGCAGCGACGCGGCGTCGAAGCCGGTGCCGACGCGCCCGGCGTATTGCAATTCGCCGTCCCCGTCGTAGACGCCGAGCAGCAGCGCGCCGAATGCGGCGCGGCTGCCCGACGGCTCCGAATAGCCGCCGATCACAAACTCCTGACGCTGCCGGCACTTCAATTTGATCCACGCGGACGTGCGCCCGGAGGTATAGCCGCTGTCGCGCCGCTTGCCGATGATGCCTTCGAGCCCCGCGTCGCAGGCGCTCTTCAGCAGATCGTCGACGGTGTAGCCGAAGTCGTTCGAGAAGCGCAGCACGCTGTCGTCGCCGTCTTCCATCAGCGCGCGCAGGATCGCGCGGCGTTGTTCGAGCGGCACGCCGCGCAAGTCATAGCCGTTCAGAAACGGGATGTCGAACAGATAGATGACGATGTCCTGCGGGCGGTTGGCGTCGAACGCGTTTTGCAGCGCCTGAAAACTCGGCACGCCATTTTTATCGAGCACCACCGCTTCGCCGTCGAGCCACGCGCGCTCGATGTCGAGCTGTTCGAACGCCTTGACCTGTTTGCTGAATTTCGCGGTCCAGTCATTGCCGGCGCGCGTGAACACCTTCACTGCGTTGCTCTTCGCTTTTCCCCTCGCTTTTCCCTTCGCTTTTCCCTTCGCCGTTCTCTTCACCTTGTCGCTCGCCGGACGGTCGATGCGCGTCAGCACGCGGTAGCCGTCGAACTTGATTTCGTACGACCAGTTTTCGCCGGGCGGCGCGGCATCGACGAGCGTCGCCAGTTGCGGGTCGAACGTGGCGGGCAACGCGCCTTTGACCGCGCCCTCGATCGACGGCGACACGGCCAGCTCGCGCAGCGACTGCGTGCTGCGCGTCGTGACGAGATCGGTTTTTTTCGGGTCGGCGCGGTGCGCTGAAGCAGTCTTCGCGCCCTTCGTGCCGGCGGTCTTTGCGCTCGTTGCCGGCTTGTTCGCGGCTTTCCTCGCCAAGGGCCTGGCACCTTTGCCCGCCGACGCGCCGCCACCGAGCACGCTGCCCGGCCGTTCCTTCAGCACGTCGTATTCGTTTTCGTCGCGGGCTTCGTCGTCGCGTTCCTTGATCAGCAGCCATTGCTCCTTATCGCCGCTGCCGCGCATATGACTGCGCACCAGCGTCCAGCCGCCATGCAGCTTCTCGCCGAAGAGTTCGAACTTGAGCTTGCCGGCCTTGTAGGATCTGGCCGCTTCCGCCGCGCCGCCAACCGGTTCCCATGTGCCGCGATCCCACACGATCACGGTGCCCGCGCCATAGTTGCCAGGCGGAATCTCGCCCTCGAAAGAGCCGTATTCGACTGGATGATCTTCGACATGCACCGCGAGCCGCTTCACCGACGGGTCGAGGCTCGGCCCTTTGGGCACTGCCCAGGATAGCAACGTGCCGTTCAGTTCGAGCCGGAAGTCGTAATGCAGGCGCCGCGCATCGTGCTCCTGGATCACATACGACAGACCCTGCTTCGATTCACGCGCAGTGGTTGTCCGGCTCGCTTTCTTGCGCGCGGTTGCGCCGGACGGTTCCGGCGTTTCGTCAAAACGGCGCTTGCGGTTATAGAGATCGAGTCTGTCGTTCATGGCGGTGAACTCGTCGCCGGGCAAAGTGGCACGGGGTTATCCGCGCGGCTGCCCGGGTTCCCTGTCAAGCGGCCGCGCGTCGTTTGCGCGCCGCCGGAGTGGTCTTGCCGCCGCTACCGCTGCCGCTGCCGCCGCTGCGGGGCGTGCTCGCCGTGCGCGGCTTCTTGCGCGCCGGTGCGGTGGCTTCCGCGTCGTCCTCATCGTCCACCGCATTCTTGCGCCCGCCCGCCGTCGGCTTGCCTTTGCCGCGGCCGAGGCTGCGCTTGAGCAGGTCCGACAGATCGAGAATATCGGCGGATTGACGCGACGCCTGTGGCGCTTCGACCACGGTGATTTCCTCAGTCTTGCCCGCGCGGATCTTGCGATCGACCAGCGCCATGATGTCGTCGCGGAACGTGTCGTGATACTTCGCCGGGTCCCACGTGTCGCTCATGTCGTCGATCAGCTTTTTCGCCATGTCGAGCTCGCGCGCGGTGAAGCCGGCTTTCTTCGGATCTTCGGCGGGCAGCTTGAATTCGTCGAAGTCGCGCACTTCGGCGGCCCAGCGCAGCGTATTCAACGCCAGCACCGGACCGACCGGGATCAAGACCGCGAGATGCTGCTTGTTATGCAGCACGACGCTCGCCACGCCCGCCTTGCCCGACGACTTCATCGCCTCGCGCAGCAGCGCATACACCTTTTCGCCGTTGCGGTCCGGCGTGAGGAAGTACGGCGTGTCGAGATAGAGAAACGAGATCTCGGGCGCATCGACGAATGCGAGGATATCGACCGTCTGCGTGGACTCGGGATTCGCCGCGCGGATCTCCTCATCGGACAGCACGACGTACTTGTCCTTTTCGTATTCGAAGCCGCGCACGATGTTCTCGCGCGCGACTTCTTTGCCGGTGCGCTTGTTGATCTGCTTGTAGCCGACCGGATCGATCGAGCGCTTGTCGAGCAGATTGAAGCCGACCTTCTCCGAGTGCGTCGCCGGGTACAGTTGCACTGGTATGTGGACGAGGCCGAAGCTGATTGCGCCCTTCCAGATCATGTGTGCCATCGTGCGCTCCCCAAGTCCTGAATCCTTCGGTGAAGCAGCAAGCGTGCCACGCGGTTCCTCGCGCCGTACAGCGTGACGGCGTGCTTGCCGCTCAGGGCATCGGCTGTAAGTCTTGCGTCATGTCGGCAAAAGATACGGCGTGCCGGCTCGTCGGCGGCAGGGGCGCCGACGCCTCGCGCAGTTGCGATTCGCTAACCGCGCGGTTGCCGCGCTCGAACTGCGCGTCGGTCCGCGACGGCTCGAGCGCGCCGAGAATCGCCAGCGACCAGCCCCGCAACGGCTCGCGCTCGGCATGCGGCACATTCAGCAGATTGCCGATGATCTCGAGCGGAATCGCCGACGCGAATTCGCCGATCAGGCCGATCCGGCCGCGCGCAGCGGCGGCGTCGAGCAAGCCGTCGACGAGGCGGACCAGGCCCGGCTCCATCGCCGCGATCGTGCGCGCCGGCGATCAGCTTGCGCACCCGCGTATGCCGCGGCGGATCATCGTTCGATGCGCCAGTATGAACCGCGCGTCTGATGGTTGCACGCGGGTTGCACGCCCGGATTGCACGCGCGGGTTGCACACGGTTTGCCCGACGGTTGCGTGCCGCCGAACCGTTACAATAGCCGGATTTTCCGCGCGCGCCGCGCGTGCCCTTTCCTGCGTTACTGCTGCGTCGTCCATGAACCTCGTCATCCAAAGCCCCGCGCCCCTGTCCGCCGACCACCACAAAACGCTCGTCGCCCTCGCGCGCGGCTCGCACGCCAGCATCATCGACGCGAACGCGATTCGCATCGCCGAAGCCAGCGTTACGCAGCGCGCCGACCTCGAGGTCTATTGCGGCACCCATCAACTGGACTACGCGTTTGTCGAAGCAGGCCGCCAGCTGCGCGATTTCGGGCTGGTCGCGATGGACATGGATTCGACGCTGATCACGATCGAATGCATCGACGAAATTGCCGATTTCTGCGGGCTAAAGGCCGAAGTGGCCGCCATCACCGAAGCTTCGATGCGCGGCGAAATCAAGGATTTCAACGAAAGTCTGACGCGCCGCGTGGCTCTGCTCAAGGGACTCGACGCCGGCGCGCTCGAACGCGTTTATGAAGAACGCCTGCAACTCTCGCCGGGGGCGGAACAGATGCTGGCCGGCGCGCAGGCAGCCGGTTTGAAAACGCTGCTGGTGTCGGGCGGATTTACGTTCTTCACCGAGAAGCTGAAGGCCCGGCTCGGTCTGGACTTCACACGCGCCAATACGCTCGAAATCGTTGACGGGAAGCTGACCGGCAAGGTGATCGGCGAGATCGTCAACGCTGACGTGAAAGCGCGCACGCTGCGCGAGACTTGCGCCCAACTAGGCATCGAGCCGGCCCGCGCGATCGCGATGGGCGATGGTTCGAACGATCTGAAGATGATGGCCGAGGCGGGCCTATCGGTGGCGTTCCGCGCGAAGCCGGTGGTGCGCGAAGCGGCCAGCGTGGCGTTCAACCATGTTGGACTGGATGGGTTGTTGCGGTTGTTTTGAAGCGTTGGGTGTTCAGGCAAAGCGCCGGCCAGCAGAGCGCATCGTGATAGCCGGACGGCAACAATGCGGCATGTCGCGTTTGAGGGCCGGCGCCATCGATCCGGTACCCTTGACTGGCAGAACAGTCATGCGCTGGAGGGTGACCTTGCCGACGCGATACGCGCGCTTAAACGTCAGGACGGCGCCAATCTATTGACGTTTGGCAGCAGCGACATGGTGCGCCAACTGCTCGTAGCCGGCTTGGTCGACGAGCTTCGGCTTCTAATTCCGTTCCGCTTTCATTGATACTGGCAGCTTGCTGCCAGCGGAAGCGGGACATGCACCTGCGGACTACGAATAACTCGACCCAAACGCCTGGACGTTTGCCGCTTTAACTTCGAGTCCGCCGGTACGCTTGCGTCCGACAAAGAACACTCAGGGTTCGCCGACAGCGCGGCGCCGGTAAGACGTAGTGGCAACTGCAAATCCGGTTGCGCGATCACACCACGAATTCGCTATCGGATAGGTACCAATCTATCGGCAGAATACATCCGCTGGGCGGTTGAGGCATCGCTGACGCGTTTGGGCAGTGAACGGATTGGGCTTTACCAATTACATGTCGATGACCCTGGTGACATGGCCGGGTCGGTAGTCGATACGCTGCAGGATCTCTGCGCAGAAGGGAAGATTGGTGCATTTGGTTGGAGTACGGACCAGCCTACGCAAGCAGCTCGCTGGGTCGGACGCTCAGGATTTATCGCCGTTCAATACACACTGAATCTATTCCAGCCCGCAGTCGAAATGACGAACCTGTGTAAAGCAGAAGGTTTGCTGAGCCTCAATCGCTCTCCTCTTGCCATGGGTCTTCTGACTGCCAAATTCGATGATTCCATTGAGGTTCGTGGTGCGGATGTGCGCGCCACGCCACCAGCGTGGCTGCCCTATTTTGCCAATGGACGTCCACATCCAGATTTTGCTCGCCGCCTGGATGCGGTCCGTGACTTGCTGACGATTGGCGGACGCAGCCTTGCCCAAGGCGCCTTGTGCTGGATATGGGCTCGAAGCGACACCACCATTCCGATTCCTGGTTTCAGAACGCCCACGCAGGTGATAGAAAACTTAGGCGCACTATCTTATGGCCCATTGCCGCCGAACGTTATGGCAGAGATAGACGCACTTTTGTCGGTTAAGGGACCTATGAGCTAATAGTCGGGAGGGTGGACGGTCGGGGTTTGGCTCGCAGTTTCTCGGATAAGATCACGTCCTTGCCCAATAAGGCCTTTTTTCTGGTCAGCTGGCGCACGTTTTCGTCCGAATCCTGAGGGCGTCCCTGTTGGCGTACGTCCAGCACGCGGTGCAGTTGTGCGATATGCTCCGGTCCGATGCCGCAACAGCCGCTGACGATTCGGGCCCTATGCACAAGCCACTGCTCCACCCGTGCCGCATACCCCTGCGGATCGAGATCCGGACGCAGTTCATCGAGCGTCGCATTGCCCTTGCCGTCAGTGAGCGTTGCACCGAGTTCGCGCAGGCGCTGCGTTGCCGCGTCCATTGCCCTTGCCATTACTTCTGGCTGGCTACTACGACCGATCAAACTACTTTCAGTGCCGGCTTCCCTTGTATAACGATTGGTCAATGTTCTCTCGCCATGAATGACCGCGCGCAAGTCTGCCCGCTTTCGCGTCGGACAATGTTCCAGCCCGTATTCCGTCTATTACTGGGATTTCAGTATGGTTCCATCAGTGAGCCGCACCCTTCCCTGGCAGTTTTTCGAACCGTCCAGCGCTCGCGATTTGAGATGTAGACCCATCGATTGTCGGCGATCTAGGCCCGGGCGTCGTAGGACTGCAATCGACCCGTTTCGGTCGGTCAGCCTTTCCCAAAGCAGCCACTCGAATCAAGTTCCTTCCAGCGTCGGGCGCTTGCGTCTTCGGGTTCCACCTATTAATGGATGCACCAACCCGGCGATAGAATCTCCGGGCACCTCCGATGACGGATAGGT